>CALAUK010000166.1 GCA_937892135.1 uncultured Clostridia bacterium
ACCAGAAGGCTTTTAAAGTTTATTATAATAACGAGTAATGTTATAATAAGGCTTATTACAAAATGCCCCTTACATTCCGAAAGCATAATAAAGCACTCTGTGAAAATAAGAATTGTGTTTAACATAAGCTTTTTTCTGTTCCAGCTTATTTTAATATACTTTCTTGTGTCAATAACACGAATTGCAAACATTAAAAGGTAGCTTACAAGGTTTGCAAAGGCAACACCCATACAGCCGTACTTTCCGATAAGCGCAAAGGTTAAAACTATATTGACTACCGCGCCGATTAAAGTTGTTACAAATGTGCTCACGCTCTTTTTTTCAACCATATAAACGCTTGACAAGAAGTTTGCTATGCACGCAAAGGTTGATGCTATAACCAAAAACGGCATATAGCGCCACGCCTCAAAAAATGCCTCCGAAGCAAAAATTGAAGTTGTTATCTTACACGTTAAAATAAGACCTGCCGCCATAGTAAACGCTATTGCCTGATATACGCCCGAAACAGACGAGAAAAACTTCTCTCTCCCCTCTGTTTCCGAGATTGCAGATATCTGCCACGCCTCGCCGAAAATAGTTGCAACAATTAACAGGATTGACGGAATTTTTGAAGAAACAGAATAAATTCCGTTTGCCGAAACGCTTATCATCGCAGTTATAATAAATCGGCTTGCAATATTTATAAACCAGTTACAGATGGTGTTAGGTATCAGAGGAACGCTGTATTTAAGCATATCGCCTAAAAGAGCTTTTCTAAGATGCTTTACATCAAAATAGCGATAAAGCTTAACCGCTATAATTAAAAACGATATGCAGACAAAGTCTGTCACAATCATAGCCCACATATAACCGTCTATTCCGAGGTTAAACACCGCTAAAAACACTATGTTAAACACTATCGCAAGAACTGTTGCTAAAATGCCGTCAAAGGCATAGAGCTTGACGAAGCCTAAAGTCCTTACAAACTGCGAGGTAAGCCCGTGAAAAGAGGCTACCAAAACATACATAAGCATATAAAAGGTATATTCTGAGATAATATCAATAAACTTAATTAACGGACTTAAAAGAAGTACAACGAAAAATCCGAATAAAATAACAAGCGTTCCCGTTGTAAACACCGCTTTTTTATCAGTGTCCTTTTCAAGACCGAAGCGGATTATGGCGTTATTTATTCCTATTGTCGCAATAGGAATTAAAAAGTTACTCGCCTGAACGATATTGTCAACAGCTCCGTAGCCATCGGTATTTAATACTCTTGTATAAAATGGCATAAGCACAAACACCAGTAGCTTTGAGCCAAAGGTTGATAAGGCAAACAAAAATGTGTTTGTGACTAAGGTTTTATACTTGTTCATAATTTTTTCCTCTTAGTTCTTTCTGTTTAAAAGATAGTCTGTCATACCCATAAGAAATTCGCACTTTTCGCCGAAAGAGCTTAAAATTTCTTTTGCTCTTTTGGTGTACTCAATTAATATCTCTTCCGCTTTTTCAAGTCCCAAAAGAGAAACATAGGTGTTTTTGTGATTTTCCTCATCGCTTCCTGTGGGCTTTCCTAAAACGGCTGCATCGCTCGAGCAGTCTAATATATCGTCTTTAATCTGAAAAGCCTGACCGACAAGATATGAATATTCTTCTAATTTTTTAATCTGCTCATCTTCCGCACCCGCTAAAATCGCGCCGCCAACAACCGCTGCCGCAATAAGCGCGCCCGTCTTTTTAATCTGAAGAGTCTCGAGAGTTTTTAAATCAATCTCTTTATTTTCAGAATCAATATCTATAACCTGACCGCCTATCATACCCGTAACACCCGAGCACGTGGAAACGTATTTCATAGCTTTTATAACGTTTTCTGAAGGTGCCGTGCTTTCAAGCATTGTTTCAAATGCAAAATTTAAAAGCCCATCCCCTGCCAAAACTGCATTTGCCTCGCCGAAAACCATATGGTTAGTAGGCTTTCCTCGCCTTAGTGGCGAATTATCCATAGCCGGCAAATCATCGTGAATTAAAGAATATGTGTGAATCATTTCAAGGCTAACGCAAAAAGGAGCTACGCTCTTTGTTTCTTCTTTAAACATTTCAAAAGAAGAAAGCATCATAACAGGGCGTATTCTTTTTCCCCCTGCAAACACACTATAACGCATAGCGTCAAAAATAAGCTTCGGCGCATCGGCTTTGTCTTTAAGTGCTTCATTAAGCCAGCCGTCTATTAATTCTATTTTATTTTTAAACTCTTTATTAAAATCCATAAAGCTCACCCTTATTATTCGCCAAAAGGCTCTTCTTTAATTTCCCCGTCTTTTCCCGAAATTAAAACATTAACTTTCTGCTCTGCCTCGTCAAGTGCGCCGTTACATTCTTTAATGATTTTTACGCCCTTTTCAAAAAGCGCAAGTGACTCGTCAAGGCTTATCTCGCCCGACTCCAAAGCTGCGGAGATTTTTTCAAGCTCGGCTATATTTTTTTCAAAATCAATCTTTTTCTCGTCCATTTTAAACACCCTTTCTTACAACACATTACACTTTTTCTCGCCGTCATTTAAAACAAGAGAAAATGTGTCTCCCTCATTTAAATCGTTTACGCTCTTTATAACCTTTTTGTCTTCTCCCATAGCGATTGAATATCCTCTTTTTAAAACGCCTAAAGGACTCATCGCATTAAGCTTTTCAGCGTATAATGAAAGCTCTTCTCTTTTCTTTTCCAGAACGATTTTTATCTCCCTCTCAATTCTTTTTGAGGAAGAGTCAAACCTTAAGCGGTAATCGTTTAAAGAGGTTTTAACATCTTTTAGCTTAAACGCATTTATCTTGTTTCGTTTAGCCTTTATGAAATTATTTTCGGCTAAGATAAGCCTCTGGTAGAAATCAAAAAACATTCTCTTTAAATCAGATGACGAGGGAGCTGAAAGCTCTGCCGCCGCTGATGGAGTCGGCGCACGGAGGTCTGAAACAAAATCTGCTATCGTAAAATCAGTTTCGTGGCCAACGGCTGAAATAACGGGGATTTTAGAGTTAAATATTGCTCTTGCCGTTATCTCTTCATTAAACGCCCACAAATCCTCAATAGAGCCTCCGCCTCGGCCTACGATTAATACATCAGCCGAATTTGTATTATTAAAATACTCTATAGCCTCCTTAACGCTTTGGGCGCTTCCTGTTCCCTGAACCAAAGTGGGATAAACTAACACCTTAGCATAAGGGAAGCGACGCTTTAAAACATTTATAATATCTCTTACTGCAGCGCCCGTTTTTGCCGTTACAACGCCGACAGTTTTAGGAAACCTGGGGATTGGCTTTTTATATTTTTCGTCAAATAATCCCTCTTCTGAAAGCTTTAGTTTAAGCTTTTCATAAGCCTCATAAAGCTCACCTAAGCCCTCTCGGGTCATTTCTTCGATATAAAGCTGATATCCGCCATCTCTTTCATAAACGCCTATCTTTCCCCTTGCCATAACCTTCATTCCGTTTTCGGGCTGATAGGATAATTTGTCGGCAGCGCCTTTAAACATAACCGCCTTTAAAACTCCGCCCTCGTCTTTTAATGTAAGGTAGCAGTGGCCAGAAAAGTGCCTCTTAAAGTTTGAAATCTCGCCCTTAATCCAGATATTATTAAGAATGGGCGTTGCATCTACCATCTGTTTTATGAACTTGTTAAGCTGAGAGACCGTCACGGTATAAATCTTATCTTCCACTAAGCCTTCACCTCTTTAGCTAAAAATAAGGCTGCCCCCGCTAAAACAAACGAGGGCTTTTTTATAAATTATTTTCCTATAACGCTTTTTAAAACACCGTTTATAAAGCCTGGTGCATCGTCTATATCATAGGCTTTGGCAATTTCCACAGCCTCATTTGCCGACACACTACAAGGAATAGACTCTACAAACTTGATTTCATATATGGCAAGGCGCAAAATTGCAAGAGTCACCTTAGACAAACGCTCGATAGACCAGTCCGATTTAATGTTTTCAGATATTATTTTATCTATCTCGGACATATTATTAAACACGCCGTTTGCCGCATCCGTAATATATAAAAACTGCTTTTTGTCGCTTTTTTTCATTGAAGCATTGTCCTCTTCAAACATCAAAACAACCTCAGGATAGCTCTCCCTATGGGCTGTTATCTGAAACACAAGCTTAAACGCCTCTATTCTTGCCTCGCTTCTTGTCATACTATCGCCTCCGACTTATTTTTCAAGTGCCATTACCTTGTCAACACGGGTCTGGTGTCTTCCACCCATAAATTCGCCCTCAAGCCACGCCTTTGTCATAGCAAGTGCAATTTCAACGCCTGTTGTTCTTCCGCCCATGCACAAAACGTTTGAGTCGTTATGTGCTCTTGTCATTTTAGCATCATACTCAGAATGGCAAAGCGCTGCTCTTATTCCGTCTATTTTGTTTGCAGCAATAGATATACCAATACCTGTTCCGCAGATTAAAATTCCTCTTTCTGCCTCGCCCGATGTTACTTTTTTGCAAACTGCAACAGCTATATCAGGGTAGTCAACAGAATTTGTGTCATAACAGCCTAAATCCTCGTAGGCAATTTCATTTTTTTCAAGATACTCAATTACGGACTTTTTAAGTTCAAAGCCGCCGTGGTCACTTCCGATTGCAATCATTTTCTTATTCTCCTTTTTTGTTTTTTTCATTATATTCTCTCTCCGCCTGAGAAACTCTTAAATACTCAGGAAGAAGAGAAAGATATGTGTCATATTCTTTGTCTTTATAATAGCTTTCTGCCGCAATCGCAACAGAAGATGCTTTTTGCATATTATTATTAGGAGGCGCAAAAAATGCCTTTTCCCCTAATTCACTTTCTAAAAACTCCTTGTGCACCAAAACTCCGTCTCCTAAAAACAAAGCATTTTTGCCTGATTTTTTAATTTCAGAAACGAGAGCGTCTATGCCAATCGCACAGGTTTTCATTTCTTCTTTTATTTTGCCGTTTTCAGCTAAAAAAAGCCCCGTATAAACCTGATTTCTTCTTGCATCCATAATAGGCGCAATAAGCGTGTCAGAGTCTGCATAACAAAAGTTATGAGCCATGGCAAAAACCGTGTCCACTCCGGCTAACGGCTTATTTGCTCCGTGAGAGAGCGCCTTTGCCGTTTCAACGCCTATCCTAAGCCCCGTAAAAGAGCCGGGACCTTTTGAAACTGCAATCAAATCAATTTCGTCAAGCGAAATCTCTAAGGTATTTAAAAGCTCTTCTATCATCGGCATAAGAGTCTGCGAATGAGTTTTTTTGTGATTTATTGTGTACTCCCCAGAAAGCACTCTGTCATTTGTAACACAGACGCTTACTGTGTTTGCTGATGCCTCAAGTGCAAGTATTTTCACTTAAAGTCACCGCCTTCTATTGTTATTTTACGAAAATCTTCGCCTTTTTCTATGTCTTTTTTAATTTCAATGTTTATCACATTTTCGGGCAAGACAGACTTAATGCGCTCTGCCCATTCTATGATACACACTCCGTCTGAAAAAAGGTAGTCATCAAGGCCTATGTCAAACATATCATCACATTCGTCAATTCTGTAAACATCAAAGTGATAAATGGTTTTTTCTGCCTCATATTCGTTTACTAAGGTAAAAGTAGGGCTTGTGACATAGCCTTTATACCCTAACCCCTCCGCAAAGCCTGAAACAAATGCGGTTTTTCCTGCGCCGAGGTCTCCGTCAAGACAGATGATGTCTCCCTCTTTAACAGAAGACGAAAACTTTTTTGCAATTTCCTTAGTTTCATTTCTTGAAAGAGAAACAAACTCCATATTAATTTCCATAGCCTTTCTGCCCACAAATAGTAATTAAAAATACACGCGCTTTTCGCGGGCAGATAAGGCGTATAATGGAAATTTTGCACATCGCCGTTTCGTGCCTTTTGGGCACGAAATCTCGGCGGTGCAATAAATTCTGCCGGAGGCTTAATGTGATTTTTCACATTAAGCCTCCTTTATTAAAACAGACCTATAATTTCGCCGTCTTCTTTAATGTCTATTCTCTGAGCGGCAGGCTCTTTTGAAAGGCCGGGCATTGTCATAATATCGCCCGTTAAGCAGACTATAAAGCCCGCTCCCGCAGAAACCTTAACCTCTCTTACTGTTATGTCAAAACCTTCGGGTCTTCCAAGCATTTTCGGGTCGTCAGATAATGAATACTGAGTTTTTGCCATACAGATTGGCATTTTGCCAAATCCAAGCTTTTCTAAAGTTTCAATCTGCTTTTTAGCCTTAGGTGTTACGATTATATCGCGGCCGCCGTAAATTTCTCTTGTTAATGTGCGGATTTTGTCTTCAATAGACAAATCAAGCTCGTAAATCGGCTTAAAGTCGGACTTTTCTGTTTTTAATGTTTCACAAACAAGCTCTGCAAGCTCCATTCCGCCCTCTCCACCTTTTGCGAAAACTTCGCTTAGAGCGCACTTTACGCCAAGCTTATCTAAAGTTTCTTTTACAAGCTTAATCTCATCTTCTGTGTCTGTGTCAAACACGTTTAATGTACAAACAACGGGAAGATTATATTTTTTCATATTTTCAACGTGCTTTTCAAGGTTTACGATACCTTTTTTAAGTGCCTCAAGATTTTCATTTTTAAGCTCTGTTTTTTCAACTCCGCCGTTATATTTAAGCGCTCTTATTGTTGCAACAACAACCGCCATATCAGGTTTTAAGCCTGCCATACGGCACTTGATGTCCAAAAACTTTTCAGCGCCCAGGTCTGCGCCGAAGCCTGCCTCTGTTACAACAAAATCAGCTAATTTAAGCGCAAGCTTTGTTGCTCTTACGCTGTTACAGCCGTGAGCAATATTTGCAAAAGGTCCTCCGTGCATAAGACAGGGAGAGTTTTCCAAAGTCTGCACAAGGTTTGGCATAATCGCATCCTTTAAAAGAAGTGTCATCGCGCCGTCTGCCTTAAGGTCTTTTGCATAAACAGGCTCGCCGTCAAAATTATAAGCAACGATTATTCTTCCAAGGCGCTCTTTTAAATCGGTTATATCGTTTGCAAGGCACAAGATAGCCATAATCTCCGATGCAACCGTTATCATAAATCCGTCCTCACGGGGAAAGCCGTTATTCTTTCCGCCAAGGGCTACTGTTATCTGCCTTAGAGCACGGTCGTTCATATCCATACAGCGTTTCCACACAACATTTCTTACATCAATGTTAAGCGCATTTCCCTGATGAATGTGATTATCCATCATAGCAGAGAGAAGATTGTTAGCCGCAGTAATAGCGTGCATATCTCCCGTAAAGTGAAGATTGATATCCTCCATAGGCACAACCTGAGCGTATCCACCGCCTGCCGCTCCGCCCTTAATTCCCATAACAGGACCTAATGACGGCTCACGAAGAGCGATTATTGCTTTCTTTTTCATTTTGGAAAGCGCCTGACCCAA
>CALAUK010000167.1 GCA_937892135.1 uncultured Clostridia bacterium
GCAATTGAGCGTGCAAAAGAGCTTTTCGGCGCAGAGCATGCAAATGTTCAGCCCCATTCAGGCGCTCAGGCAAACCTTACTGTATTTTTCGCAGTTTTAAACCCCGGTGACACTGTTTTAAGTATGAATCTTGCTCACGGCGGTCACCTTAGTCACGGTAGCCCCGTTAACATTTCAGGTAAATACTTTAACATTGTTCCCTATGGTGTAACAGAGGGCGAAAATGTTATTGATTATGAAGAAATCCGCCGTCTTGCATTAGAGTGCAAGCCAAAGCTTATCTTGGCAGGCGCAAGCGCATACCCGAGAGCTATTGACTTTGAAAAGTTCGCTGAAATCGCAAAAGAGGTTGGCGCATACCTTATGGTTGATATGGCTCATATCGCAGGTCTTGTTGCTGCAGGTCTTCATCCGAACCCCGTTCCTTTTGCAGACTTTGTAACAACAACAACTCATAAAACACTTCGCGGTCCCCGTGGCGGTCTTATCCTTTGCAAAGAAGAGCATGCAAAAGCAATTAACAAAGCTCTTTTCCCCGGAATTCAGGGCGGTCCTTTGATGCACGTTATCGCATCTAAGGCAGTTTGCTTTAAAGAAGCTTTGTCAGATGAGTTTAAAGCATACCAGGCACAGATTGTTAAAAACGCAAAAGCACTTTCTGAGGCTCTTTTAGCAGAAGGCTTCAAGCTTGTTTCAGGCGGAACAGACAATCACCTTATGCTTGTTGACTTAACTCCTATGAATATCACAGGTAAAGAAGCTGAGCACCGCTTAGACGAGGTTGGTATCACAGTTAATAAAAACGCTATCCCCTTTGATAAGGAAAGCCCGTTTGTAACAAGCGGAATAAGAATCGGAGCTCCCGCGGCTACTTCAAGAGGCTTCGTTGAAGAGGATATGGTTGAAATTGCAAAGCTAATTAAGCTTACAGTAACAGATTTTGAAGCTAAGAAAGAAGAAATTCAGAAAAGAGTTTCTGCTCTTTGCGAAAAGCATCCTTTGTATGCATAATTTAAAAAAGCACCCTTGTGGGTGCTTTTTTGTTTGACATTTTCTTAAAAAATATGGTAAAATATTTTTATAAAAAGAAAAGAGGTGCAAAAAGTGGAAAAAGGCATTGTTTCGGTATCAATAAGCCCCGCTATTGACAGAACTTTATATGTAAATAACTTTGAAATAGATAAGGTAAACAATGTGCAGTCAAGTATTGATGTCCCCGGCTCAAAGGGCGTAAATGTGGCACTTAATCTTGCCTCATGCGGTGTAAAAAGCACCTGCGCCGGCTTTATCGGCGGAGACCGCGCAGAGTTTTTTATAAAATACCTTTTAAACAAGGGCGTTCTTTGCGACTTTATCCCCGTTTCATACAATGTCCGCACCAACTTAAAACTGGTTGATTTAAATAAGAAAACATATACCGATGTTAACTTTCCCTCAGGTGAGCCGACAGATGAGCAAATCGAAAGCCTTAAGAAAAATCTTTTAGAGCTTGCAGAGGAAAATGATTTTATTGCGCTCAGCGGAAGCATAAGCTCAAAAAAGCTTTCTTCTCTCTACCGTGATATTATAGACACAGTAAAAGATACAGGCGTAAAGGTAAGCGTAGACTGCGGAGGCGAGGCTCTTTTTGAGGCGGCAAAGGCAAAGCCGTATGCGATAAAGCCTAATCTTTCTGAATTTAATGAGGCTTTCGGCTTTAACTCAAAAACTATTGATGATATAAAAAATGCCGCTCTTCGTGTGTGCGAAAACGGAATCGAAAACATACTTATTTCCCTTGATAAAAGCGGTGCGCTATGTGTCCTTCGCGGAAAAGCATACTTTGTCTATAACTTAGACCTGCCCGTTTATAACACAGTTGGCGCAGGCGATGCGTTTTTATCGGGCTTTTTGTATGCAAAGCTTAAGGAAAAAGACGATGTTTCATCTTTAAAATATGCCGAATCTTTCGCTCAGGCGGCGGTGTCGCATAAGGCAGACTTTGAAAAAAGCCTTAATGAATATGAAAAATATGTTTCACAAATTAAAGTGGAGGAATTATCTTGAACCCAAAAAAATTCTATGAAAAAGCATACTCACTTTTAGAAGATTTAACCCCAATCCCTGCAGACTGCGGAAAACTGTGCGAAAGCGCGTGCTGCAAGTCTCCCGATGAGGAAGAAGCAGGAATGTATCTTTACTATAAAGAAGAGGTAATGCTAAAAAACTACCCCGATATAAAAATTGAAGAAACCGATTTTACCTATGACGGAATGAGCGCAAAAATTGCCATTTGCGACGGCACTTGCGACAGGCACTTCCGCCCGTTATCCTGCAGAATTTTTCCGCTTGTACCATATAAAAAGGAAAACTCGCCCTTAACTATAATTATAGACCCTCGTGCAAAGGCTATGTGCCCTCTTGCAAAGACCTTTAAAATGTCAGACTTTGATGAAGATTTTATTGAAACCGTTATGTATATTTTTAAGGTGCTCTCACGCGAAAAGCACATAAAAAGCTTTATTATCGAGCAGTCATATCTTTTAGATGAGTATATGGAGTTTCTAAACCCTTAAAAAAATAAAAATCAAATAAAAAATTAAAATTAAACAAAAAATATAAAAAAACAAAACAAACCATTCATTCATTAAAAACGCCTCCTGTAAAATTTATTCCTGATTTCAAATTTTTACTACGTTTGTTTTCACTCTTTTTGCACAAACTTTTAGTGTATCTTTACTGAAAGGTGTGAAATAAATGATGATGGTTATAGATACAATCGCACTTCTCTTAGTTATCATCGGAGGCATAAACTGGGGAAGCATCGGTCTTTTCGGCTTCGATTTGGTATCTGCCCTTTTCGGCGTTGGCTCGTTTTTGACAAGCATAATTTTTACACTTGTCGGCGTCGCTGCTTTATGGTGCATAACACTATTGTTTCGAGACAGAAGAGACTAACATAAAAGGCAAAGCAAAAAATTTTCTGCTTTGCCTTTTATCTATTTATTTAATAAGTCCTCTTTTTATCTTAACCTTTAAAATTCTTAAAACGCTTTCGTTAATGTCTTCTTCTGTTATGGAGTTTCCAAGTGCGCTCTTTATTGCGACAAATGCCTTTGTAACATCTGACGGCATAAGTATCATATCGTTTCCTGCCACAACTGCCATCTTAGCGCTGTCGCCAACAGAGAAGTTCTGGCTTATTGCGCCCATATTTAATGCATCTGTTATAACAACTCCCTCAAAGCCGTATTCCTCTTTAAGAAGCTTAATAACATCAGCCGAAAGAGAAGCAGGAACATTTGAGTCTGTTAAAGCAGGAACACTTATATGCCCCGTCATAACAAAATCCACTCCCTCTTCAATTCCCTTTTTAAAGGCCTCTGTCTCATTTTTTAAGATTTCTTCCTTTGAGGCAGAGTTTTCAGCGTAGCCGTCGTGCGTGTCGCCCGCAGTTCCGCCGTGACCGGGAAAATGCTTTAAGCACGCGCTTATGTTGTTATCCTGAAGTCCGTTTGCAAAAGAAGCCGCCATCGCCGAAACCACCGAAGCGTCACTTCCGAAGCTTCTTCTTTTAACAACCGTGTTTTCAGAATTTGTCAAAACGTCACAAACAGGCGCAAAGTCAACATTAAAGCCTAATTCACTGATTTCTTTTGAAATAGTCTTTGCCGCCTCGTATGCTCTTGAGCTATCGCCCGAAGAGCCAACGTCTGCCATATCTCCTATATAAGTCATACCAAGACTTTCAATAACACCAAGACGCCTTACACTTCCGCCCTCTTCATCAACTCCTATAAACAAGGGGATTTTTGAAAAGCTCTGTGTGTTTTGAATCATAGTTTTAAGCTGCTCTTTATCCTGAACATTTTTTTCAAAATAAATAATTCCGCCAACGGGGTATTTTTTAAGTGCCTCTTTTGTGCCCTCCTGAGCCTGAACACACTGACCTATACCTGTTATAGACTCGGGAGTTACAAACATCATCTGATAAATTTTCTCGTCGAGCGTCATAGACGATAAAATTTCTTCCGCCTTTTTATCAATGTCGAGCTTTTCCTCTTCCTTGTTTTCTTCTTTTGGCGCCTCGCTCTTCGGCTCTTCCTTTTTTTCAAAAACAATTCCCTCAAACGGGACATATTTATTAAACAAATCTCCGCATATAACTCCCGAAGAGAAAAGAGCAACTGCCAGAATCGTGCCAATTATCTTTTGCATAAAAACCTCTCCTCAAAGCTTATTTTTCAATTTCTATAACGTATCCTTCGTACTCTGCAGTCCCATGAACATCGTTTGCAAGAAAGCCTCTTTCCTTTAAGTCGATAACGCCTAAGCAATCTTCAAAAATTCTTTCGTCCTCGGGAAGATTATAGTCATATCCCGACGGCTCGTCCGAGAGCCAGCGTACAGATTCCATTCTGAATTTCTTTTTATCAACATCATAAGGCTCATTTGCCCACTGAGAAACCGAACCGACTCTTACTCCTGCCCAGAAAGTACGAATTCCCGCCTCACGAACAAGATCGCAGACAAAATCGTATTCTTCTAAGCTGTTAAAGGTTACAAGATGCGCATTTTCGCCATACTCTTTTGCTTTCTCGTTTGCAACAGCCCATGTGCACTTTTCTGAAACTACTATGTATCTTCCCTCTTCGGTAAAGTCAATATCGTCTCCGTAAACATTAACGGGCACTGTCTCCGGCTCCTCGTCAGCCGGCTCTGTTATAATAACTCCCGGATCATCTTTTGGCTCGGGCTTGTCCATATTGTTTACTAAAAATATCACCAAAAATGCACCCAATACCAATAAAACAGCAAGAAGCACCGCAAGAATTATTATAATTGTTTTGTTGTTATTTTCTTTTTTATATGCGCCATTTCTTACGCGCGCAGGCGCGCTTTCTTCTTTTGCCTCATAAAAAAGCTTGGTTTTAGTTCCGCAATACGGGCAAACACGAACCTCTGAAATCTCTTTTCCGCAATTTGTGCAAAACATAGTATCCCTCTTTCATTTTAAATAAAATTCTGTATATGTCAATTATACCCCTTTCCGCAAATTTTGTCAACGAAAGCGCAAAAAATATGTCGGCTTTTAAGGTTGACAAAACTTAAGTTTAAGTGTAATATAATAGTATAATTTTCAGTTTGAAAGGACTTTTATTTATGAAAAAACTTTTATCGGTAATTATGATTTTATCTTTGATTTTTTGTTTGTTTTCCTGCAAAAAAGACAAATCTCCTTCTGAGCCTTTGGTTTTAACCGCCTTTGAAGATGAGGCTACTTCTCTTTGGGGCTATAAAGACCAGAACGGAAACATTGTAATAAAACCCGAGTTTGACAGAGCGCACCCCTACTTTGAGGGCAGGGCAATCGCGCAGAAGAACAAAGCTTTAACCTTTATAGACGAAAACGGAAAGCCCATAACTGAGTATAAGTTCAAGGAAGCGGGAAACTTCTCACAGGGTCTTGCAGTTGTAACTGAGGGCGACAAGTTCGGCTTTATAGATAAAGACGGAAAACTAGTTATAGATTATATCTACGACAATGCAACAAGCTTTCAGGAGGACGGCTATGCTCTTGTAGTTTTAGACGGAAAAACAATTAAGATAGACAAAAACGGAAACGACATAACTCCGACTCCCGCTCCCGAAGAAGAAACTAAAGAATAAGGAAGATTTTTATGCTTACTGTTACGAGCACACAAAATAAAACCTATAAGCTGATAAAATCCTTAAAGCAAAAAAAGGCAAGAGAGGAAAATAATCTCTTTTGTGTTGAGGGCATAAAGGGAAGCTTAGATGCTGTCTCTCACGGTGCAAAGCCTCATATTATAGCGGTTAAGGAAAGTATTTTTAAAAGGCTCGAAAGCTCGCTTTCGCCTTTTTTGGATGTCTGCTTTTTGGTTTCGGACGAAATTTTTGACCCTCTTTGCGACACTAAAACCCCCGAGGGAATTATATGCGTTTTTAAGATAGAAAAAAATCCTCTTTCCGAGATTTCGGGCGGACTTTTGGTTTATCTTGACTCGGTTTCAGACCCCGGAAATATAGGAACAATTATAAGAACTCTTGATGCGGCGGGCGGAAGCGCAGTTTTATTATCCCCCGGCTGCGCTGACCTTTATAATCCAAAAACAGTAAGAGCGTCTATGGGTTCGTTTTTTTCAGTTAAAACATACACACACGTCTCCTATGACGACTTAAATTCTCTTAAAAACAAAGGCTATAACATAATCTGTGGCGCGCTTTCAGACGAAGCCTTCGATTTTAAAAATGCAACATACAATAAAAACACAGTTATAGTAATAGGAAACGAGGCAAACGGAATAACAGAAGCTTGCCTTTCGCTTTCTGACCAGACAGTTATTATCCCCATCCTGGGAAAAGCGGAAAGCTTAAACGCCTCTGTTGCGGCATCTCTTTTAATGTACGAATGGCAAAGAAATAACGGGAAGTGATAATATGAACGATGAAAAATATCTTTATCTGGTTTTTTCTGTTACTCCCTATAAGGTAGGAAAGATAATACGTGTTTTAACAAATTATAACTACAACCACGTATCAGTAAGTCTTTCGCCCGATTTAAAAAAGCTGTACACATTTGCAAGGCGCTATAAAAATGTCCCGTTCTGCGGAGGCTTTGTTACAGAGTCGCCTCTCCGCTTTAAAAACAAGGGCCGTCTTGCAGATATCAAGGTGTTTAAAATTCCCGTAAGCGATAAAAGCTTTAAAGGCGCATCGGACTTTCTTTTCTCTGTTAAATCTGCGCCCGACCTTTATGTTTATAACACGCTTTCGGCGCTTTTTTCGCTTTTCAGGCTTAAAATAAGAATTCCTCAGTCTTTTACCTGCATAGAGTTTGCATCAGAAATGCTCTCTCGTGCTGTCCCCGAAGAAAACTTTAACCCGAATAAATTCTATTCTATAAAAGACCTTGGAAAGCTACTCGAAAAGTACACAGTATACGAAGGCTCTGTCCTCCCGTTTTTAGATGAAAATCTTTCGTGGGGGCACGATTTGTTTTCAGAAGAAAAGACTTTTCTTGAAGGCTTACGGCTTTCAATATCTTCAAATTTAATTATGTTAAAATCGCTTTTTTCAAAAAGCAGACAATAAAAACCACCGTCACAGGTGGTTTTTTTCATAATCCGACTTCATTTTCTTGCGGCTTTGCGGAAAAGCACACCCGTAGGGGCGACCCTGCGTGGTCGCCCGATTTTGTTAAGGAAAAATCTTCTTAACCAAATTAAGACGAAGCCGAAGGTCTATTCGATTTTTCTCTTGGGGGACACCCCCAAAGCCCCCGCGCCGCAGGCGCTCCAAAGCCTACAAATTATCTCATTTATTCCATTTCTCCAATCGCCGCGCACAACTCCGAAAACTTATTTCGGATGTGCGCT
>CALAUK010000168.1 GCA_937892135.1 uncultured Clostridia bacterium
GTAGTTCTGGAAAATACATACGAGTTAAATGGCGACGATATGCCGAATCCGCACTGGCAGAGGCTTGCAATTAAGATGACATCAGGCAAAGACCTTAACATCACAGTTAAGTTTGCACGCTACTGTGACCCGATTGGTGACACACCGATTGTGGACACACCGATTGCAAACTGGACAATTCCGGACGGCGAGATTCCTGCTCTTCCCGAAATTCCTGACTTCCCGCTGCTTGAGGGAATTAACTTAAATGGCCAAAGCGCAGTTAAGAACTTCGACCCGAAGACAACATATTATATGTCGATTCTTCCCTACGGAACAACTACTGTACCTGCTCTTGAGGCGGTTTGCGGAAGCGATGCAACAGCAGAAGTTACTCTTCCTGCTACATTACCGGGCGAAGCAACAATAACACTTACAAGCACAATTGACGCAAGACTTAAGACTGTTTATACAGTATTTATGAGAGCGGCATACGATATCGAAATTGACTACTCAGCATATGAGGAAGGCAATCCCCCTGAAAACTGCTTGGACGGCGATTTAGCAACACGTTGGGCAGTTGAGGGCGAAAGCTACGGTACATTCACATTTGCAACACCTAAGACAATATCTTCTGTATGGATTGCAACATGGAAAGCCGCACAGCGTCAGTTATTGTTTGATATTGAAGTTTCAACTGATGGCGTAAACTTTACTAAGGTATTCTCCGGTAAGACTCAGGCAACCGAAGATATCTTGGAAGAAGTTAAGATTCCTGCAGGAACTTACAAGGCAGTTAAGCTTGTAATGCACGGAACAACAACAGGAACATGGAACTCAGTTCTTGAGATTGACTTTAAGTAATTAAAACTAAAGAGTGCTCGAAAGAGCACTCTTTTTTTATGTTTTTTCCGTATGCAGACGTAAAAATAAAAAACCTTGTATTCGCGTCTTATTTTGCTTCTGTTTGCCCTTTTCTGCCCGTTGCAACACCTCTGCCCTCTCCTTGCATTTAACACTCTTTCAGGCGCGTTAAACGAGCTTTTATCGCAGTTTTTAATCAGGCGGACACAATACAATGCAACAAAGGTGCATTTCATGGCTTGCCATTTCATTCGTCCTCGGCGAATTTCACTTGCCGAAAGGCAAATTTCATTGTGATAAAAAAACACCCCATCGGGTGTTTTTTTATTTTATCCCCCTCTGCCCTTTTAACACAAAAAAAAGAGCATATCGGATTTCTCCGATATGCCCTCCTGGAGTTAGAGTAAAAATTACTCAGTTCTTGTGCAACCTGCGATATTTGAATATACTGTGTATGTCTCAACACCATCAGAGTAAATCAAATATGCTCTACCATACCATGTATCACCAACATTAACGTTAGCTTTTCTTAGAGTAAACTGCGCATTGTTAGATGTGTATGTTGCAGCTCTCCTTATGATACCATCGCTCTTAAGGTCGAAATCTGCCTCCTGGCTTAGAAGAATACCAGACTCAATAACCTTGTACTCAGCGGGAACGTTACGCTCTGCATAGAACGCAATCTTGTTTGTAGCAACAACTGTGGGCTGAGCCATAACAAGAACAACACCCTCTTCTCGTTCTGTACCATATACAGCCTCAAGTGCTGTATCAGCGTTTACGAAGAATGAGTAAGATAGATCATAGCTTACATCCTTGTCATCACGAGTCCATTTTACAAATACCTGACCCTCTTTTTTAGCATCAGCTGTAACTGTTGCCTTTTCGTTGTACTTGTATTTTCTTTCATCAGCAACACCGTTAACTGTTACAGTGTACTCTGTTTCTTCAACTAAGAAACCTGCAACGTAAGTTGTAGTTGCTTCAACAGCAAGAAGGTCTTCGCCCTCAAACTTAACGCCGTTTACAAACCAGCCGTCAAATGTGTAACCTGCGATATAGGGATTCTCAGGAACTTCTATAGCGCCTTTTATACCGTTTGCAAGAATCTGATTGTTAGCCTTAAATGTTACATAGATATCCTCGTCTGTTTTGTTAGCAAAAACAGCTTCGTATGTAGTATCCAGACCAACATAAACTTCCATGTAGTCTTTCTCTCTTAGAATCTTGCCGTACTTGCCGACATTAGGATCTTTCCAGTAAAGGAATTCATGAGTCTCATCGCAAACAGCTGTCAAAAGAAGCTTTGTGCCTGCGGGATAAACCTCAGTTGTGGGGCATACAATTGCTTCAGCATCGTTAACAGATACTGTTACATAAGACTGACCAGCGTTAACTAGGTCAACTGTTACAGCAGTACCGTTAGGAACTACTTCAATGGGGAAAGTCTGAGCTGAAGATTTGCCCTGTGCACCGATGTAAGCTGTGTATGAACCAATCTCAACGTCATCAGACATAATACCTGATAGTACGAATTTGTTATACTCATCACAGATAGCCTGCTGATAAAGAACAACTTTACCATCTTTATCTGACTTAACCTCAAGGCTGACTAATTTGTCTGCCTCATAAGAACCTGTAATGTTTAGGTTTAATGTTTCTGCATCTGAAAGCTTAAGCTCGGCGGGAACCGACTCAACCACAAGGTCTGCTGCCAATGCTGAAACTGAAAGCATAAGTGCTAATGTTAAACATAAAGCAAATATTTTAATAAATTTTTTCATTGTCAGTCACCTCCGCTCTTAGTTCTGTCCCCAAAGTTTTAGGGGAGTTATACCTGCTGTCTGATTTGCCTCATGAGCTATCTTTTTAAGCTCTTTCATTTCTTCGTCAGTAAATGCGTCATTTGTGTACTTGCTTTCTTCAGCATTAATACCTGTTAGGTATTCAAACCATGTCAAAGCAGCAAGAACACGTCCGTAAGGCTTGCCAAAACTTTCATAAGTCAAGTGACATGTTTCATCACGGAACAAAGACTTCACTTCGGGATTCATATAAGTAGGAACTCCGTCCTTTTCAGTAGGATCTCCGCTATGGAATTCATAACCGTACTTATTATGCGCAATCTCAATAGCGTAATAAGTAGGAATCATCATATTATCTTCAGAAGCAATTATTGAAGATGCATACTCATAACCTGCTTTTACTGTCTCAAGTGCAGCTTCTCTTGCAGCATCGGGGGTTCCAGCGTCTTCGAACATACCGCCGTACATTTTAACTGCCTCTTCGGGACAAGGAACCCATGTCATATGCATAACACGCTTTGCAGTGGGCGCATTTTCCTCAATATAGTTTTTAATTGCCACCTCTACAACTTTGGTACCATCGGCCTTACTCTCCCCATTGGAGTTGATAAGTAGCGGATTGTAATAAATAACCATGTTGAGCTTGAGGTAATCACTTTCTTTGGAGATGA
>CALAUK010000169.1 GCA_937892135.1 uncultured Clostridia bacterium
AACGGAAGTGCGGTGAGCTTACCAAAATAAAGCACGAATACGAGGTGCTTTATTTTGATAAGCGGTAAGAAAAAACTATTCATTAAAAAAGCAGAGGCAATAGCCTCTGCTTTTTGTTTTATACTTCCATTATTACGGGGAGAATCATAGGTGAACGGCGTGTTTTTTCATAAAGAAAATCACTAAGCGCTGTCCTCATAGCATTCTTTAAAGCGTTCCAGTCGCCACTGCCGTGAGAAAGTGCATTTTCGAGTGCCTCTAAGGTTACCTCCCGTGCCTCGTTCATCAAGTCCTCAGACTCACGGACATACACAAAGCCTCTTGAAATTATATCAGGACCTGACACGATTTCACCGGTTGCTTTGTCTATTGCAACAACAGAAATTATAAGTCCGTTGTTTGAAAGGTTCTTTCTGTCTCGGAGCACTATGTTTCCGACATCGCCTACGCCAAGCCCGTCAACCAAAATCTTGCCCGATGGAACCATTCCTGAAAGGCGCGCGCCTGATTTGTCAAACTCTAAAACTCTTCCGTTTTCCATAACGAAAATGTTCTCTTCAGGGATTCCCATATCCTCGGCTATTTTTGCGTGACGGTGAAGATGCCTGTATTCTCCGTGAACGGGAAGAAAATACTTAGGTTTCGTCAGCGCAAGCATAAGCTTTAGCTCCTCCTGGCACGCGTGGCCCGAAACGTGAACCTCAGCAAGTGATTCATAAATAACCTCCGCTCCGTGACGGAAAAGCTCATTTATAACTCTTGAAATGGTTTTCTCGTTTCCGGGAATGGGGCTTGAAGAAAATATGATTAAATCATTTTTGGTAAGCTCTATTTTTCTGTGGTCAAGATATGCGATTCTGAAAAGCGCACTCATAGCCTCGCCCTGAGAGCCTGTTGTTATAATAACTATCTGTTCAGGAGGGTAGTTTTTAATATCGTCAAGCATTATTAAAACTCCCTCAGGGATTGACATATAGCCTAAAGTGATTGCAACCTCAACGATATTTTCCATACTTCTTCCCGAAAGTGCAACCTTTCTGCCGTACTTTGCGGCAGCGTTTATAATCTGCTGAACACGATGCACATTAGATGCAAAGGTTGCAACGATTATGCGCTTTTCGCAGTTTTTGAAAATATCGTCAAAGCGAAGGCCAACTGAGCTTTCGCTCATGGTAAAGCCCTGACGCTCAACGTTTGTTGAGTCGCTCATTAAAAGTAAAATTCCCTCTCTTCCAAGCTCGCCGAGACGGGTTAAGTCAATCATTTCTCCGTCTATGGGAAGAGAGTCAATCTTAAAGTCGCCTGTGTGCACAATTGTGCCAAGAGGCGTTTTTATCGCAAGCGCAACCGAGCCTGCAATAGAGTGATTTGAATGAATAAATTCAACGTCGAATGCGCCGAAGTTAATAACATCTCCGTCGTGAATTCGTCTAAGGTCTGCAAGGTCAAAAATATCGTGCTCTTTTAACTTATTTCCGATCAGTCCGATAGTAAGTTTTGTTCCGTATACCGGCACATTAAGCTTTTTAAGAACATAGGGAAGAGAGCCAATATGGTCCTCGTGACCGTGAGTGATAATAAACGCCCTTACCTTTGAGGCGTTTTTTTCAAGATAGGAAATGTCGGGAATAACCGTATCAATACCGGGCATATCATCATCGGGAAAGGCTATTCCGCAGTCTACCACGATGATATCGTCTCCGTACTCAAATGCCGTTATGTTTTTTCCTATCTCGTGAAGTCCTCCTAATGGAATGACTTTGAGTTTAGGTGCTTTTGCCACTAAATCAGTACCTCTCTTTCTTTATTTATTTTTCCGTTCACAAAAATACATATAAATTATATCACAAAAAGGTGTATTTGTCAATTAAAGATACCCTTTTTCAATAGTAACCGAAACATAATATTTCTCGTCTTTTTCTTTTATAAGGCTTGTGACAGCGTTTAAAAGGTCGTTATCCGAGATAGCAAAATCAAAGGGAACCGCAAGGTCAAAGATTAAATTTGTGTGCGTTTCGCCTGATACCACACGAAAATCGTGAATAGAAAGATTTTCGTCAATAGATTTTACCGACTCAGTTACAAACTCCTTTAATGAATTTGCAAGCTCGCTGTCTGTATTAACAGGGTCCATATGAATTACTGCTATTAAGTTAAACCTTTTAGAAAGCTCCTTTTCTATAAGGTCAATCTTGTCGTGTGCTGATAAAAGGTCTTGGTTTTCGGAGACTTCCGCATGAAGAGACAGCATAAATTTTCCGACCCCGTAGTTATGTATTATAAGGTCGTGAATGCCGATTACCTCTTCGTGAGACAAAACTATTTTTTCAATTTCTTCTATAAGCTCTTTTGGAGCGCTCTCGCCGACAAGGGGAGAAAGCGCATCTTTTACTGTTTTGTAGCCTGTATATAAAATGAAAAGAGAAACCAATATTCCCATATATGCATCTATATTTATGCCCGTTATCTTAAAAAATATGAGAGAAAATAAAACGGCTGTTGTGGCTATTGCATCGGAAAGCGCATCTGCCCCGGAGGCTTTGAGGCTCTCGCTTTTTATCTTTTTTGAAGCTGATAAATTAAACAAAAACAAAAAAAGCTTTATAATAACCGACAAAATTAAAATTATAACGGCTGCGACAGAAAAAACGAGCTGTTCGGGGTTTATAAGCTTTAAAAAAGACGATTTTATAAGCTCAAAGCCCATAAGAAGAATGATTAATGAAACTATAAATGCTGTTATATATTCCATTCTTCCGTGACCAAAGGGGTGGTCCTTGTCGGCAGGCTTCTGGCTTAGCTTAAAGCCAATTAAAGTAACCACTGAGCCTGCAGCATCGGAAAGGTTATTAAAAGCGTCTGCCATAATGGAAACAGAGCCTGAAAACAAAGATGCCAAAAGCTTTATAATAAACAAAAAAGCATTTAAGATTATCCCCGTAAGAGAAACAAAAAATCCGCATTTTGCTCGTTCCTCGGGGTTTTTTGCGCTTATATTTTTAAACATATTTTTCATTCCTTTTAATAGTGTTTAAGTGCTATTTTAGCATAAACGAGGGGGTATGTCAACTATAATTATTATGGGTGATTTTATGGAAAAAATAATATATAATTTAAACGACATTTTGTGGGGCTTTTTTATGATTGCCCTTTTAATCCTGACGCATATTTATATGACTTTTAAAACGGGGTTTATTCAAAAAAAGACCTTTTATGCAATAAGGCTTTCAATTTCGGGCGATGCGAGAGTAAAAAAAGAGGGCGCAAGTCCTTTCGGCGCACTTATGACCTCTCTTGCGGCAACGCTCGGAACGGGAAATATTATAGGCGTTGGAACGGCGGTGTACTTAGGCGGAGCGGGAGCGGTTTTCTGGTGCTGGCTTACGGGTGTTTTAGGGTTTGCGACTAAGTATGCCGAAACATATATTGCCTTAAAGTATCGGGTATTTAAAAAAGACGGAAAAGCTACGGGCGGAGCTATGTATGTTTTAAAAAACCGCTTAGGCTATAAACTTCTTTCTTTTTTGTTTGCTCTCTTTTGCGTTTTAGCGTCACTCGGGGTTGGGTGCTCTGTTCAGGTAAGCTCAATTAAAGATGCGGTTTCGCATCTTAATATGAGCGATTTAAGCGTAGGAATAATTTTGGCAGTTTTGGTGTTTTTATCGGTTTCGGGAGGAATTAAAAGCGTTTTCGGACTATTAGAAAAGCTTATTCCTTTTATGTGCGGTTTGTTTCTTTTGGGAAGCTTTTTGGTGCTCTTTATAAATTATGCTTACATAAAAGAGGCGCTAATCTCAATTTTCCGCGAGGCGTTTTCAGTCAGGTCATTGGGCGCGGGAATTTTGGGGCGTGGGATAATGTGCGCTATGCGCTATGGCACAAGCCGTGGGCTTTTTTCAAACGAGGCGGGAATGGGAGCTTCAGCTATTGCAAGCTGTCAGGGAGGAGGAGACGACAACGTTTCCGAGGCTTTAATTGCCTCCGTTGCAACCTTTTTTGACACGGTTGTTATGTGCTTTATAACGGGGCTTTGTATTGTTTCATCAGTTTTAAAAAATCCGTCTCTTCTTAGTTTGGGCGAAACAAAGCTTTGCGAGGGGGCGTTTTCAGTTTTGCCGTTCGGCGAAAGCTTTATAAGAGCTTCTATCGTGCTTTTCGCGTTTTCAACAGTTGTCGGCTGGGCATTTTACGGCGAGGGCGCAAGTGAGTTTTTGTTAGGGAAAAAGGGCATTTTTTTATACCGTGCGCTTTTATTTATAACAGTTATTTTCTCCTGCTTTGTAAAAAGCGAAACCGTGTGGGCGGCATCGGACATTTTTAATGCGCTTATGGCTTTTCCAAATCTAATTATGCTTTTTATTTTGTCCGATGAGATTGAAAAAGACACAAAAAATTATTTTGCCAAAAAAGGCATAAAAAAATCCACCTGAGCAGGTGGATTTTCTTTAATTATTTTACTGCTTCACGAAGCCATTCAAGTGTGCAGTTAACCATGTGCTTTCCTGTTTCTTCAGAAGCTTCCTTTGCACTTTCTGCAAACCACTCGGTGTTCTGAGCGCAACGAGCCAAATCAACATTTTCGGGATATGTTCCCATCATTAAGCTTGTTTCCCATTTGCCTGCGTGGTCGAAACCACCGCATTTTATCTGCGCGTCAGCACCGATAAGAGGAATAACCTTTATGTATGAGAACGGGTCATCTCCGCCGCCAAGGTTTTCATAGTAGTCAGCATAAGAATCGCTGCCCCACCAGCCCTGACCAAGAGTTTCTTCCATATACTCCATTGTAACTTTTTTTGCCGCCTTGTGACAAGCGATAGTCATCGGCATAAGGCCTGCGCCCTCTGTCTGATGATGGGGAATAAGATAGATATTTTTATTGCCGCCTGCAATCATTGACTTAAGAATGCAGTACAAGTAATTTGCGTATGTATCCTCGTCAACATGGATATGGTCAGGCTTCGGCGCAC
>CALAUK010000170.1 GCA_937892135.1 uncultured Clostridia bacterium
TTTTCGCTTGGCGGCGGCACAAGGGGGTTTTCGGGGGATCTCTCCCCCGAAGAAAATTTCAACTCACTTTCGGCTTTATCTTAACTTGGGTAAAGAAGATTACACCATAACAAAAAAACGGGCGAGCACACAGGCTCGCCCCTACATTTTACAAAATTCCTTCAATCAAATCAATATATTCCTGCTTATCTCTCATTCCGACTAATTTGCCACAAACCTCGCCGTCTTTAAAAACCAAAATTGTCGGTATGCTCATAATCTTAAACTCCATAGCAAGCTCAGCGTGCTCGTCAACATTAACCTTGTAAAAATTAACGCCCTCAGAAAGCTCTTCTGACACCTCTTCAATAACGGGCGCAAGCATCATACAGGGTGAACACCATGTAGCCCAGAAGTCTACAACTGAAACTCCGCCGTTTCTTACCAAGTTATCAAATTCTTCTTTGTTTATAGCTTTAACACTCATATTATCTCTTCCTTTCTTTCTTAGTCTTACCCGAATTTATTTAATTATGCTTAAGCATATCTGCTGCCGCCTGATATACATTATCGCCGCCAAGGCTTCCGCCCATAATTCTTCCTAGCTCACGAATTCTTCCCTCTTGGTCTAAAAGCTTTGCTTTGGCATAAAATACGCCGTCAGAGCCCTTTTGCTTTTCGATAAGAAGGTGATTGTCAGCTTTTGATGCAATCTGCGCAAGATGAGTTATACAAATAACCTGCTTCGATTTTGAAAGTGCTTTAAGCTTACTTGCAACAGCCTCTGCGCTGACTCCCGAAACGCCCGTGTCAACCTCGTCAAAAACAAGCGTTTCGCACTCGTCAATTTCTGAAATAACATACTTTATCGCAAGCATAATCCTCGAAAGCTCACCGCCCGAGGCAATCTTCTGCATAGGACGCATCTTGCCGTCGCCCGTGGTGCACATCATAAATTCTGCCTCTTCACACCCTAAGGGCGAAAGCTCTGTCGCAGATAGCGCAATCTCAAATTCCGTGCTCTTCATATTAAGGTCTGCAAGAGCATTTTCAATTCTTTCTTCTAAAATCTTTTTGTATTTTACCCGAAGAGAAGAAACCTCTTTTGCAATTTTTTCCGCTATTTCTCTTTTTTCATTTAAATCGCATAAAAGATAATCTATATCCTCTTTTTCAAGGCTCTCCAGCTTTTCGTTTGTCTCTTCTAAAAGCTTTTCAAGCTCGTCTGATGAAACGCGGTACTTTCTTTTTAAATCAAAGATAAGGCCGAGCCTTTCTTCAACCTCAGAAAGCGCCGCCTCGTCAGGCGCATTGTCGTCACGAAACTCCCTTGAAGAAACTGCAATATCCTTTATTTTAAACAAGCAATCGTTTAATTCTTCGTAAATTTCCTTTAAAGCATCAGAGTATGCGAAAACCCTTTTTAATCGGTTTGCCGCATCGCCGAGTGCCGAGTAAATGTTTTCCTCCCCGTCATACAAAAGGGCGTACACAAAAGATAAATTATCATAAATCTCTTTCGCGTTTGCCAAAACCTCCTGCCTTTCCTCAAGGCTTTTTTCTTCGCCGGGGAAAACTCCTGCCTCACTTAGCTCATCAGAAACAAACCTTAAGTAGTTTATCTCCTTTTCAGTGTCCTCGCTAATTTTCAAAAACGCATCGTACTTTTCTTTGGCATCTTTGTATTTTTCATACGCCTCGCCATAGCGCACGAGAGCCTCGCCCTCGCCCATAGCTTTAATATATCCATCTAAAATATCGGTATGATACTTTTTTTCGAGTAGCTTCTGATTATCCTGCTGCCCGTGAATATTTATAAGCTCTGCGCCTAATTTTTTCAAAAACGCCGCCGAAACAACAACTCCGTTAACCCTTGCCACGCTTTTTCCCGATTCCGAAAGGCTTCTTGAAATTAAAACCTTTCCGTCAAAGTCAAATATGCCCTCTTCTTCCAAAATTAGCTTTACGCTTTCTAAATCTGTTTCAAACAAAGCCTCGCAAACAGCCGATTTTTCCCCGAAGCGCACAAGCTCTTTATCAGTTCTGTGCCCTAAAATCATATTAACAGAATCAATAAGCACGCTCTTTCCTGCGCCCGTCTCGCCCGTAAGAGTTGAAAAGCCGTTATTAAATTTTACTTCCTCGCGGTCAATAACCGCCATATTTTTTATACTAAGCTCTTTAAGCATATTATTTAACCTCAGCTAATAAAACAAGCTCTTCATACTTTGCCTTTATTCTTTCCTCAACAATTAAATTGTAAAGAGCCTCTTTTGTTTTTTCGTCGTCAAAATCCAAAAAGGTTTCATCGCCTGTTGACAAATTATAGTCAAACTTTGCGCGCATTTCCTCTTCTGTAACATTTAAAATCTTTTCGTCTTTTTTATAGTGCTCATAAAGCATCTTTTCGTATAAAATATCTGAAACGATGACCTCTAAAACAGCATCATCAATTCCCATTTTATTAAGCTCATCTTTTGTGAAAACATCTGTAACAGACTTCTCTGTCTCGCTTAATTTTTCTTTGTCAATCTCAAATCCGAGCCTTTTAGCCTCTTCTGCTAAAACCTTATATTTTATAACATTCTTCTGGGCATTTTCCTTTGCAATATCTAAAATCAAAACGCCCGAAAGCTTATCTTTTTCCCAGTCAATGTCGTTTCCTATTTC
>CALAUK010000171.1 GCA_937892135.1 uncultured Clostridia bacterium
ATCCAAAGCCCATATTATAGTCGTGATAATCATAAAACTCTCCTGCAGGGAGCGCCTGAAGAGTTGGATCAGATGCAGCAAGAAGCATTGTTTCTGCAACTGCTCTGATTTTACCCATAATACCTTTTGCTGCAGCATTTTTGCCTGATTTTGAAACAGAGATAAGTTCATCTCTTAAATCAATGCTCATATCGTCTGCCTTAAGCTCTACATGAAGCTCGTAATTATCGCCTTCATTTTCTGCCCAGAACTCACCGCTGAAGTTTTCAATAAGTCCGGGAAGCATTCCGCAAAGTTCTTCTGCCAAAAGACGAATCCTTAATGCTTTTTTATCTTCAAGAGCGTTGTATGTAGTTACTTTTTCTACCTCGGCAAGAACTGCTTCGAGGCAGGTTAAATCTTTGTTTAATTTACAAATATTTGATTTCAATTAAAATCTCCTCCTAACTTAGTGAGATGACAAGAGTAAGTACATTTTTATCATCCGTGTATTCATATTCCATACTTTCCGTCATTTTCTTAACCATAAATATTCCAAGACCGCCGATTTCTCTTTCTTCTGCAGAAAGGGTTACATCAGGCTCAGAAGCCTTGAGAGGATTGTACGGAATACCATTGTCAGTAAACGAAATATGGAGTTTTCCGTTTTCTATGCTGTAGAAAATCGTAGCAAGGTTTGCCTTGCTGTAATTTACAATGTTCGTATAAATTTCATCAAACACTATATTGATTTTGCTTGCAATTTTCGGTACGATTTCAAGTTTTGCAGAAAGCAAATCTGCAAATGCCCCAACAGCTATATGAGAATTGCTATCCGGTACAATCGAAATACTTTCATCACCGATTATAGCATCAAAATTGAGTGCAAGCATTGTGATATCGTCAAACTGCGGCGCAGTTCCCACAAACTTATCAACATCTTTCTTTATAAGTTTGCAAAGGCTTTCTGGTTCTGTTTTTTCAAGTGAATTTACAAAATCAAGCAGCCTTTGTTCACCGTAAAGTTCAGTGTTGTTATCCGTAGCTTCCGTAACACCGTCTGTGTACAGATAAAGAGTATCGCCCGGAGTAAGCTGGAGTTCATTTTTGCGATATTTAATGCCCTCCATACCAGCAAGGAGCATTCCGCTTCGTGCTTTCATATACTCAAAGTTTTCGCCATTTCTTTTAAAGAGTGGCGGATTATGCCCTGCATTAGCAAACTTTAAAAGTCCTGTTTTGGTATCTAAAATACCAAGCCAAGCAGTTACGAACATTCCTGCATCGTTATTTTCACAAAGCTTTTCGTTTGCAATTGTAAATATTTCGTCAGGTTCAAGTCCACGTTCTGCCAAATCTCTGATAACAGTCTTTGCTCTCATCATAAACATAGCCGCAGGAATACCTTTACCCGATACATCCGCAACAAGAAAAGCAATGGTTGAATCATTCAGCATATAAAAGTCGTAAAAATCGCCGCCGACTTCCTTTGCAGTTATCATTTCAGCATAAAGTCTGAACGAATTGCTTTTCGGGAAAACTGTCGGAAGTGAAGAATACTGAATCTGTTTTGCAAATTCAAGCTCCTTGTCTATTCTTGCCGCCGCCTCCTTGATATACCTTTTCAGCGTACCAACCGTCTGATTGATGTCATCGGAAAGCGATGCAAATTCTTCATTGGAACGAACATCCACCGTTACATTCAGGTTTCCGTTTGTTATCTCGGCAAGTCCTTTGTTTATTTTCCTTAAGTTATCAATGATAATTCTCTTTATCAGGAAATAAATAAGAACAAACAAAGCAGCAAATATGAGGATTTCCATGAATGTATTTACATACACCGAAACCTCTTTCATAAACATTGCCTCATACTTTGGCATAGCGCCAACAATATAGTAGCCTTCTACAAAACGATATGAGCAAAGGTATTCTTTGTCGTAAACCATTGACTCAAAAATTTCGCCTTCTAAAATAGTTTCAGGGTTAAACGTTATACCGATTTTCTGAAGCTCTGCTCCTTCAAAATCGCTTCTGTATGTTACAAGATTGAAGTTTTCATCACAGATTGCAACAAATCCGGAGTTGCCCACATGACGATTTTTTGATACCTCTTTCACATACTTGTCAATGTCAGCTCGAAACTGTGAGCTGTCGTAGCCAACTTGAATAAAACCACCTTCTGAAAGTGCAATTGCTCCATATTTTCTGAAAGTAACATCATCATAAGAGGTAGGTCTGTAATCCTGAATATACTGTGACTCTTTACCCTCTAAAAGTGCAATTACAAATTCGTTTGACTGTTCTCCGCTTGCCATATCATAGCCGATATACTCTTCCACATTGGAATCACAAATTTTGCCGTCTTCATCAATAATATTGACTTCAATAACATTGTATTTTTCAGCAAGCGTTATAAGCGTCTCTCCATTCTTGTATTCTTCGTTAATGTTTTCGGTCTTTTTGAGCAGATTGTCATTTGACGCATCCAATATATCCTGATAAACATCCGAAAGACTCATTTCAATGGTTTTATTGGTCTGAACCTCACTCATACCTGTCTGTAGTACAGAGGAAAATGAGCTTGTAGCAACAAAGGCAATTACAATACAAATGAGAAGCCAGCTCTGGAATGTCTGTGAAATCTGCTTTTGTTCTTTTTTTAAACCAAAC
>CALAUK010000172.1 GCA_937892135.1 uncultured Clostridia bacterium
GAGCTAATCTCTCCTACGCTGTTCTTTTCAACAAAGCATACATTACTTTCACTTAAGGTTATGCCGTCTATTCTTTGAGGAAAAACTGATACATATCCGGGCGTTTTGCTATTGTTTGTTGTTCTGATATCTAAAATGGACACATCGTCAGCAAGAGGATGTATTCCTATTGCTCTTTTATTCCAGTTAACTTTTCCCGATACGGAGTTACTATTTCCTGCCGCAGTTAAAACAGCTTTTCCGTCTTTTATAGTTACTCTTACTATTTTATTTTTTAAATTTTCGTACTCCTTTGAGGTGGTAAACTCACTTACCTCACCGCTTGGCAAAACAACCTTTGCATAAAATGAAGAATAGTCATTTTCGTCATTGTCTGTGTATCTTCCTGTGCCTGTCTCTGTAAGATATCCGTAAAGTCCCGATATAGCCGCCTTATCAGTAATTACATCAGCTATCTTATTATCTCTTCCGAAAACAACAGTTACAGTGTCTCCAAGCATCAGATTTCCGCTTGAGGAAAGCTTGTTAAACGCCTCAATTCCTTCAATTTCATAAGTTTTTCCCGAAATTGTTACGCTTGTGGGTGTGTCTCTGTTGGGAATTGCCTTTTCATACACGCCCGTAGCTGTTTTATAGTATGCCAA
Source organism: uncultured Clostridia bacterium (assembly GCA_937892135.1). Taxonomy (GTDB): domain Bacteria; phylum Bacillota; class Clostridia; order UBA1381; family UMGS1253; genus CAKSHP01. The sequence continues at coordinate 645 of CALAUK010000172.1, forward strand.
AATAAGATTTAAATCTTCAACATAGTATAAAACATCATTTCGACCTATATCTGTAACCTTTGCCTTGCTTCCGTTTCTCATAACAGATACATTTTCTTTATTAACTCCAAAGCTGTCCTGCCAGCTGTTTTTTGCAAGAACAGGGCCGAAAACAGTTCCCTCTTCATATTTTGCATAATCAACTCTCCCGTTTTCTTTAAAGCTAAGATATAAAATATCTCCCATAGAAAGACCTGACTTGACAGCTGAATAAGTAAGCTTATTATCGTCTTTATAAACGGGTGTGCTGTCAGGAATATTATATGTTACCATCTTAGAATCTTTATATAATATCACATCGTTGTTTACAACCGAATAAACAATATATTTTCCAAAATCAATCTCTTCAACGCCAAACGATTTTGACCTGTCTGTCAAAAGAGCATAATCAACATAGCCCTCCGCACTGTAAATAAGTGAAAATTCATCTCCCTCATTAATAGAAAGTGAGTAAAGATTTTTATACGGATACTGTTGCTTTCCGTAATAAACATTCATATTATCGTCTATATTAAAAAGCTTTCCTCCAAGCATAAGCCCACCGCCAACTGTACCCGTCACCTCATAGGTTACCTTTTTTTGTCCCGATGGTATAACGCAAAGAGCTTTTTTGTTATCTTGAACAACTAAATCACCGCGAAGACCTACATAATCTTCAGTAAAATTCTTTCCGCGCTCAAATGTTCCTGAAGAAGTGTATATATTGTTTGCCCCAACGCCTGCGTCCTGCTTGTATCCTGCAATAACAACACTGTCCTCAATTATACTGCAGTCAAGGTCAGTAATATAAGCAGTACTTGATTTTGCCTTGCTTGCTTTTAAAAGATTATATGCCATATTAGCAACATCATATCTTGTAAGCTCTTTTCCTGCCCAGATATTTATGTTTTCTGAAAGCCCCGCATTATCTGCAAGCTTCATCGGTCCATATGGCCATGAGGGGCCTATATCAGAGTCTGTGTAGCCTAAAAGCTTTAAAAACACCGTGGCAGCTTCCTCATACAAAACTGTGTTATTTGGTCTGAAATTTCCATCAGGATAGCCTGAGAAAACCGAGTTTTTAACACCTGTCCAGACATACGGTGCTGCCCAGTTGTCGCTTTTAACATCAGGAAATACGCTGATTTTCATCTCGGGCACAACGTAGTCTCTGTAAGCTGATGCCATAACCGCTATTTTTGCAAATTCGCCTCGTGAAACCACATCATTATATCTCATATTTCCATCAGGGTCGCCCTGCATAATTGAAAATTCAGAAAGCACAATCCGTATTGCCTCCATACGCTGAGAATTATCCTCTTGAGCTGATACATGAAAAACAAATGAAGTCAAAAATACAGAAAAGCACAATAATATTGAAATCAGCAGTTTATTTTTTCTCATTTTATATCCAATCCTTTCAGTTTTTAATCGTGTCTTAATGCATCAATAGGATTTAGCTTCGCCGCCTTATTTGCAGGCAAAAATCCAAACAATATTCCTATTCCGACGGAAACAGAGCAGGAAACCACAATGGTCGAAAAAGACGGAACCGCAGTTATCCCTATGCCTTTTCCTATTACATATGACACTATTGCTCCTAAAACTATTCCAATAACTCCGCCGATACCGCTTACCAAACCCGCTTCTATAACAAACTGCTTCATAATATCACGTCTTTTTGCACCTAAAGATTTTCTTATGCCGATTTCCCTTGTCCTTTCCGTTACCGACACAAGCATTATATTCATTATGCCTATACCTGCAACCAAAAGAGAAATTCCCGCAATCGCCACAAGCATCATCTTCATTATTCCGATAAGGTCATTTACAACATTTAATATTTCCATCATATTAGTTGCAGAAAAATAATCATCATCTCCAAGGCACTTTTCCAAAAATCCCTTTATTTTATCTGTTGCCTCTTTAACAATTTCTTCGTTTTTTGCTCCTACAACATAGCTTGATATTGTTTTTGTTTTTGAAAGGCTTTGCGCCTTTGTGTATGGAATATAAATGCAATTATCAGAAGAGGTCTCCGTCGAATCGCCTTTTTCTTCAAGCACACCAACAACGCTAAACGTGTGTCCGCTTATTTTTATTGTTTTTCCAACAGCTTCCTCAAAAGGAAAAACTTCGTTTTTTATGTATGTTCCTATAACACACGAAGAAGCACCATAAGAAACCTCGCCATAGCTTAGAAATCTTCCGTCAGTAACATTTAATGCGCTGATTTTGTCATACTGTTCACTGACCCCCGTCATTGAAGTCTGAATTGTCTCAGACCCGCTTAGTCTTATCTTGGCGCCCTGCACCGTAACCTTTGGTGAAACTCCCATATACAGCTCCGGATTTTCTTCTACAAAGTTATACAGCTGTTCAGGTTCTACTTTTTTATTACTGCTTCTGTTATTAACATTTATATTTATAGATGTTGTGCCAAAGCTTTCAAATGCAGTTATCATTTCATTTGTCATGCCGTCCACAAGACTTACCAGTATAATAACCGCCGCAACGCCAACCACCATTCCCAGCATTGTCAGAAAAGAACGCATTTTGCTTGTCAGTATGCTTGAAAGAGCAAGGCTAAAAGATTTAACCATATTCACAAGCTAAATCCCCCTTTCCTCTGCCGTTTTTGGTGCGTCAGAGCTTTCAGAACTGTCGCTTATTATTTTCCCGTCATGTATTCTTACAATTCTCTTCGCCTCTTTTGCAAGCGAATTATCATGGGTAATAAGTACAATAGTGTTTCCCTCATTATTAAGCTCTTTTAAAAAATCCATAACTTCTCTTCCCGTTTTTGAATCAAGAGCACCTGTCGGTTCATCAGCCAAAATAACGCTAGGGTCACCCGCAAGTGCCCTTGCAATAGAAACTCTCTGCTGCTGACCGCCCGAAAGCTGCGAGGGAAGATTTTTGCATTTGCTTTCAAGGCCTACTCTTTTTAATGCCTCCATAGCTCTTTTTTCCTGCTCAGATTCTTTTAATCCTGCATACAAAAGAGGAAGCTTAACATTTTCAACAACATTTATTTTTGGTATCAGGTTATATTGCTGAAATATAAAACCTAACATCTTGTTTCGTATCTCGGCAAGCTCATCATCTTTCATTTCAGACACATCCTGTCCGTCAAGATAATACTTGCCCGATGTTGGAACATCAAGACAGCCTATTATGTTCATCATGGTAGACTTTCCCGAGCCCGATTGGCCAACTATTGCAACAAATTCTCCGCGCTCAATTCTAAGATTAACACCATCGACAGCGCGCACCTCTTCATCGCCCATCTTATATATTTTGTATACTTCTTTAAGTTCTATAAGTGATGCCATTGCCACACTTGCCCTTTCTTAATTAAATACTTATCTCATACCTCCGCCGGGCATTTCTCCACCAGGCATACCTCCTGACGGCATTCTGCCGGAGGGCATTCCACCGGAAGGCATTCCGCCCATTCCGCCCTGCATATTTCCGGGTCTCATAACAGGCATCATATTATTTTCATTCTCTGACGAGACGTAAGTAACCATTTCTATAACATCGCCTTCATTAAGGCCTTTCTTAATTTCCACATACTCTCCGTCTGAAATTCCAATTTCTACTTTTACAGTTTTAAAGCCGTCAGGTGCATTGTCTTTTTTATCTTCTTTTTCTCCTTTGACATATACTGTATTTCCCCTGTTTAATGCTCCAATAGGAATTGCAATAACATTTGTCGCGCTTTCAATATTAATAACAGCTTCAATATTCATGCCCGGCTTTAAATCTTCGTCAAACTCAGAGATTTCAACAGTTACGGGGTAAGTCGTAATACCATTGTTTGTTGTTCCTACAACGCTTACATTGGTTACAACCCCATTATACGCTTTTCCGGGGATTGCATCTGCACTTATACTTACGCTCTGCCCCACACGACATTTAGCTATATCTGTTTCATCAATCGCAAGGTCAAACTTAAGAACACTCATATCGTATATGATAGCCATAGGAGTTTGCGTCATCTTAGACGAATCAAGCTTATCGCCTGCCTTTGTGTTCTTCTCTACAACCTTTCCCGAAATCGGTGCCTTAATAATGTAATCATCAACTCTGTCTTCTGCGCTTTCATAAGAAAGCACAGCATCCTCTAAAGACATGCTGGCATTTTTTAAATTGTCTGTTACAGAATCATTTTTAATAAGTGCTATTGCCTGACCTGCTATAACATAGTCTCCCTCTTTTACATAAAGAGAAGAAATTTCGCCGCTTGCCTTTGAAATTATATTCTTATTTGTCAGGTATTTAAAAGTTCCTACATCACTGCACATCATACCGTTTATTTCAACTGTTCCGCTGTCAGTCTCGCTTAAAGCTCCCGGATTTGTAATTTTTACGGTTACATCCTTAAGCTTAACCCTTGATGAGCTTATATAGGAAGTCTCCATCGTTTTTGTAACAGTTCCATACACATTATAAGAACTTCCCGCAACTTTAACCGTTGCCGCCTGTCCTTTATATATGTTATTTGCATCAACCTCTGTGAAAGGAACAGTTATTTCAAGGTATGTATCGTCATAAACCTCAGCAATAATCATTCCGCTATTCACATCATCGCCTTTTTCGCACGAAAGAGACGAGATTCTTCCCGAATATTTGGTTTTAACAGTTAAATCATCTACCGACTGAACAGCATTTTTATAACTGTTTTCAGCTCTTTTTAATGCATTTTGAGCATTTGTCAAACTTCTTTCAGTATCCGAGGAATCAATTTGATACAAAACCTGATCTTTTTCAACCTCATCATCTTTTTCAAACTCTGCAAAAATGACCTCGCCGCTCACAAGAGAAGTTATTTCATACGAATCATTTGCTTCGATGGTAGATGTTCCGCTGATTGTGTTTACTATATTACGCCTCTCTACACCAACCTCAGTCCTTATCTCTTCAAAAGCAGCACCAGCCTTCTTTTTTATGCTGCTGAAAATACTTATACCTGCCACTATAAGCACAACAATTACTACCGCTAATATGATTACAGTCTTTTTTGTTAGTTTTTTCTGCATATATTTATACTCCTCATGGTATTTTTAATTTCAAATAAATTATACTCTATTTTTTGTTAATGCACAAGGCATTTTCTGTAAACAATTTGTAACTTTAGGCAAACAAAAAGCCTCTTTAAAATATTTTTAAAAAATTTTTAAAAAACTCTTGCTTTTTTATTTTCAGTGTGTTACAATATATCGGTATACGGATGGTCCTCTGCCCGATTACGCCGGCATGAACATCTACGAAGGAAGGAGGCAAATGAAAATGGACTTTATTAAAGCTATAACAGAAAGTCAGTTGAGAAATGATTTACCTCAGCTTAACATCGGTGATACTCTTAAGGTATACTTTAAGGTTATCGAGGGTACCCGTGAAAGAATCCAGATGTTTGAAGGTACACTTATTAAGAAAAATGGTAGTGGTATCTCTGAAACATTTACTGTAAGACGTATTTCTTACGGAGTAGGCGTTGAAAGAACTTTCCCTGTGAACTCTCCCAAAATCAGCAAGATTGAGATTTCCAGAAAGGGTAAAGTAAGAAGAGCTAAACTATACTATCTACGTGATAGAGTTGGTAAGAGCGCTAAGGTAAAAGAGAAAATCTGATTCTTAATTAAAAGGGACAATTTTATGTCCCTTTTATGTTATCTAAAAAAGGCAGTTTTGCCTTTTAATATATATTTAAAGGAGTGTTTGTTTTGGAAAATAACGAATTCGAAAAAGAAAACCAGACTCCGTCTTGTGAAGAAATTGAAGAAAAAGAAGAGAAGAAAGTTTTTGACTTAAAAAAAGAAATAAAAGAGTGGGTTGTGTGCCTTCTAATCGCATTTGCGGTGGTTTTTGTTGTCAAAGCATTTTTGTTTGACATTGTAAAGGTTGACGGCATTTCGATGAATCCTACGCTTCAGCACGGCGAGCATTTGTTTTTATCAAAGCTAGGCTACAAGCCCCAAAGAGGCGATATCATCGTTTTAGACTCAAAGTATAAAGAACGTCAGGCAGTTATTAACACACTGGAAAAAGATTTTGATAAGTTTTTATTAAAATATGATTATTTTACAAAAACTAAGTATAATTTAAATGCTGTCCCCTACATCAAAAGAGTTATAGGCTTGCCGGGAGACGAAATTAAAATCATAGAAGAAATGGGTTTTGACAATAACGGAAGCCTTGTAAAGGTTCAAAATGTTTTTCTAAATGGTGAGCTTTTAGAAGAAAACTACATTCAGGTTGACAGCGATATGCCATTAAAAGAAGATATTTCGTGCACAGTAAGCGAGGGTCATGTTTTTGTTATGGGTGATAACCGCGACCACTCGGCAGACAGCAGAGTTTTAACTATCGGCGAGATTCCTTTTGAGGCAATCTGGGGAAAGGCAGCATTTCGCATCTGGCCCTTAAACAAAATCGGTTCACCCTATTAATTTTAAGAAAGGACGGGTTTTAATGGATTTACAGTGGTATCCGGGGCATATGGCGAAAACAAGGCGCCTCATAACAGAAAACTTAAAACTTATTGATGTAATTGTTGAAATGATTGATGCCCGTGTTCCTTTCTCAGGCAGAAATCCTGATTTTGACGACCTTTTAGGCTCAAAACCCCGTATTGTAGTTATGAATAAGGCTGACCTTGCAGACGACAAGCGCTCGGCTATGTGGGAAAAATACTACACGGATTTGGGTTCAAAATGTATTTATGCAAACTCGCTTGCAGGCAAAAACACGGATAAGATAATTTCCGAGGCAAAAAATCTTCTTTCGGACAGAATAGAAAAAGATGCCCAGAGAGGTCTTAATCGCTCTATAAAGCTTATGATTGTAGGAATTCCTAATGTAGGAAAGTCCTCTCTTATAAACAGGCTTTCGGGAAAAGCGGGCGCAAAAACAGGTGACCGCCCCGGCGTAACAAAAGGTAAGCAGTGGATAAGGCTTAAAAACGGAGTTGAGCTTTTAGACACTCCCGGAATACTGTGGCCTAAATTTGAAAATCAGCAAATAGGTATGAAGCTTGCATTTATAGGCTCTATAAGAGACGAAATAATAGACGTTGAAGAGCTTTGTATGAATCTTTTGGGTTATCTTAAAGAAAACTATACCGAAGAGCTTAAAGCCCGCTACAAGCTTGATAAAGACATAGAAAATATGGAAAACTTCGAGCTTTTAGAATACATCGGCAAAAAAAGAGGCTTTGTAATTTCAGGTGGCGAGATAGACACATACAGAGCAGCAAATGTAATTTTAGACGAATTCAGAAGTGCTAAAATTGGCAAAATAACACTTGAAACACCCGAAGAAATCGAATCATAATAAAAAAAGAAAGGCCAAGGCCTTTCTTTTTTTATATACTAAAACTTAAAACTGTTTTTCCGTCTAATTCCTTAATTTCAAATTCCCCATCCTCATAAATCATATATGTAGGTGGATTTCCGTTTTTGGGAATTGAAACTGAGCCGGGATTTAAATAAACTCCCCAATCGTGTTCTTCTGCCGCATAGATATGGGTATGCCCGTTTATGAGCACAATTCCTTTTTCACAAGGCGGAAGATTCTCGGGATTATAAATATGCCCGTGGCTTAAATACATTGTAGCTTTTCCGTCATAAATATATCCGTAATCAGAAAGAGTTGGAAACTTTAAAACCATCTGGTCAACCTCTGTGTCGCAGTTTCCTCTTACGCAAAGAATCTTTTCTTTAATGGCATTAAAAAGCTCAATAACCTTTTTGGGATTATACTCATGGGGCAAGTCATTTCTCGGCCCGTGATACAAAATATCTCCCAGCAAAACAAGCTTTTCTGCCTTTTCCCTTTCTAATATATCACACACGGCTTTTGCATAATACGAAGAGCCGTGTATGTCAGACGCAAACATTAATTTCATCTGTTTCACTCCTTATATTTAACTTAAAATCATAACCAGAATTGAATACATAACAGGTATCGTTATAACGCAAAGAATATGGCTTATAAGTGCCATACTCGCCCCTGCCTTAGTGTCTGTTCCAAATGCCGCAGGAAAAACCACCGTGTTAATCCCAAGAGGCGTTGCAAACGAAAACAAACAAAACACGAGGCTAAGCCCCCTTGCGCCCAAAAACCACAAAACAAAAATGATTATAACAGGCAAGACTATAAGCCTCATGAGAGATGCAAAATACACCTTTCTATCTAATAAAAGCTCTTTTAAAGAATAGCCACCTATTATAAATCCCGTAAGAAACATGGCCAAAGGTGCCATACAGTTTTTAAAATAATTTATGCTTGTAATCATAAATTCCGGCAAAAATCTTCCCAGATCAAACACCCCGAAAACTGCACCTGAAACAAGGCTTAAAAATATGGGGTTTATAAGATTTTTAATCTTGCTTGTTTTTCTTAGCTTTCTTGGTGTAAGCACTCTTATTCCCCAAGTGTACACCGCTGCATTAAGAGGAAGAGTAAACAATAAATACAGATAAAGAAATTCATCTCCGCCTAAAATAGCAGGCACTATCGCATTTCCCATAAAGGAGAAATTTGCAAACACGAGCGCATATCTGTAAACACCATTTGCATATTCCCCTTTTTTATAGAATACATTTGAAAGAGGTATTGCAATTAAAAATGCTATTAAAAGCGCGACAGAAGAATAAACTATCAGCAAATAGTTTTCTTTTATTGTTTCTCTCGTGCAATAGGTAGAAAACGTTGAAAACACCAAAGCAGGAACGAAAATATAGTTTTCAAGCTTGGAAACAACCGTTCCCGTGTTTTCAGGCAAAACCTTTAGTTTTTTAAGCAAAAACCCTGCCAGTATGCAAGCAAACAATACGAGCATAGGTGATAAAGTATATAAAAAGGTAGTAAGCAAAAAAATCATCCTCTAATATCTTTTTCTACCCTTTATTATTGTACCATAAGCCATATAAAAATACAATATTTGCAAACAAAAAAACTCTGCCCAATGGGCAGAGTTTTAATTTTTTAATTATTCTTCTACGGGAGCTTCTTCAGAAACTTCCTCAGCAGGAGCTTCTACCTCTTCCTCAGCGGGTGCTTCGGGAGCTAAAAGTGCTCTTATGCTTAGGCTGATTCTCTTCTTTTCCCAATCAAGCTCAGTAATCTTTGCTTCAACTTCCTGACCTAGTGTAAGCTCGTCCTGAGGCTCTTTGATTCTCTTGTTTGCAATCTGAGAAATGTGAATCAAACCGTCAACTCCGGGGATAAGCTCAACAAATACGCCGAAAGGCATAAAACGAACAACTTTACAGTTAACAACATCGTCTAAGTTAAACTTATTCTGTGCGATAACCCAGGGGTTGTCCTCAGCTTTCTTAAAGCCAAGAGAAATCTTCTTTGTTTCTTCGTTGATTTCCTTAATATATACTTCTATTGTGTCGCCTTCTTTAACAACCTCAGTAGGTGTCTTAATTCTCTTCCAGCTTAGCTCGCTTATATGTAAAAGACCTTCAACACCGCCGATGTCAACAAATACGCCGAAAGGCATAATTGACTTAACAACACCTGTGTATTTCTTTCCAGCCTCACAATCAGCCCAGAACTTTTCTGCCAAAGCTTTCTTCTGCTCAACCAATACGTCACGGATAGAACCTAGAACGCGTCTTCTTCTTGTGTTAATCTCTGTGATACGAAGCTCAACTGTCTGATTTAAAAATACAGATAAATCCTCTGTGTATCTGTCAGATACTTTTCTTGCAGGAACAAAAACTCTTGTTCCCTCAACCAAAACTATGATACCGCCATTTACAACAGAAATAACCTTACCTGTCATAATTTCTTTGCTTTCAACAGCTTCTTCGATTTTCTTCCAGCCTGCAATTGAGTCAAGCTTTTTCTTAGACAAAACTGTCTTACCCTCGCCGTCGTTTACACCAACAACAAATACAGAAATAACATCGCCGACTTTAACAATATCTGCGGGGTTAACATCGGGGTCGTCTGTAAGCTCATTAGCAGCAATTATACCGTCTGACTTAAAGCCAAGGTCAACAATAACCTCTGTAGGTCTTACGTCTACAACTGTACCTTCAACCACATCTCCTGTATTTAAAGTTTTGAGAGTCTGCTCCATTGCCTCCTCGAAGCTTAATTCTCCTACATTTTTGATTTCTTCCATCGCTTTCGCTACCTCCTCGATAATACCTGACGGTGTTGAAGCACCGGCGGTAATACCTATTTTTTTGTTTTTATAATTTATATCCTGAGGAATTTCCTCAAAATTTTCAATATGGAAAGTTTGTTTGCAGTTTTCTTTGCAAATATCATACAATTTAACAGTGTTTGAGCTCGTTTTGCCACCAACCACGAACATCACATCACACTCTTTTGAAATTTCAGAAGCTTCTCTCTGACGCTCTTTTGTTGCGTTGCAAATTGTATCATAAATTTTTATATCACTGCACTTCTTATTTAAAACCTCACAAATTTTCGTAAAGTTTTCGCGGCTTCCCGTTGTCTGCGAAACCACACAAATTCCGTCTTCTGAAAGCTCTTCGGCCTCGGAAACTGAGTTTATAATCTTAAAATCATTTTCGCACCAGCCCGCAATACCTATAACTTCAGGGTGAGCTTTATCTCCCACTATCACAACGAGTTTGTTTTTGCTCTCTTCTTTTGCTATCTCGTGAATTTTTTTAACAAACGGGCAAGTAAAATCTATAACCTTGCCGCCGTTTTCTATTATCTTTTCCTGAGCAGCTTTTGAAACTCCGTGAGCCCTTATTACAACCGTCTCACCCTCATTAACCTCATCGGGCGTATCAATCTTAACCACGCCTTTTTTATAAAGGTCTTCATTTACCTGTCTGTTATGTATAAGTTCACCTAAAACACGGATGTTCTTTTCGCTTTCAAGAAGAGAATACACTCCGCTGACGGCCCGTTTTACTCCAAAACAAAAGCCTGCGCTTTTCACAATTGTGATATCTTTCATATTGTTAACTCCGTTTTCGCACCAACAAAAATTATTTTACTACATTTTTTACTTTTTTGCAAGACTTTTTTTCGTTTCTTCACGCATTTTTCTTATTTCTTTTAAAACATCGGTACTAATCTTGTGCATCGTATCGGAATTTAGCTTTATATCGTAGTACTCATCAAGATACAAAGGCTCCCCGAAAGTCACTGTAACCGAACGGAAAATTCTGTATTTTCCCGTTATTGCGGCAGGAACAATCGGCACTTTAGAGCGATGCGCAAGCATTGTCATTCCGTTTTTTGCATCATCGTCTGTCTGATTTTCCTCTTTCATTCTTGTTCCCTCAGGAAAAATCATCAAAACCTTTCCGTTTTTTAACAAAGAAAGCGCAGTTTTAATAGCTTTAACATCACTTGCTCCGCGGTCTATCGGAAATCCGTTTAGTTTTCTTAAAACAAACCCCAAAAGTTTATTTTTAAAAAGTTCTTTTTTTGCCATAAAATTAAGCTCATCGGGGCAAGAAAACGCCATGCTCACAGCATCCCATGCGCTTATGTGATTTGCCGCAAGGACGTATCCCGAATTTTTCGGAATATTTTCTTTGCCAATAACCTTTACTCTCATAAAAGGATATATTAAAACCTTAATAACCGGCACAACATATTTATACATTAAAATTCATTCCTTTCAGATGCGCTCTTGTATAAAGTTAAAGATGTATTCTATGCTCTCTTCAAGATTCATATCGCCGTTATCAATTAAAACCGCATCCTCTGCCACGCGAAGAGGGCTTTCTTTTCTTTCAGAATCGTTTTTATCTCTTGCGATAACATCGGCTAAAACTTCATCAAAATCTACTTTTTCGCCCTTTAACAAAAGCTCATCATATCTTCTTTTAGCTCTCTTTTCAGCGCTTGCAGTCAAAAATATTTTTATGTTTGCATCACGAAGAACATTTGTGCCTATATCTCTTCCGTCCATTATTACATTTGACTTTTTTGCCATAATACGCTGCAAAGAAACAAGCTTGTCTCTTACCTCTTTAACGGTTGCAACATTTGACGCCGCCATACTAACCTCAGGAGTTCTTATTAAAGAAGACACATCTTCACCATTTAAGATAACGTGCTGCTCTCCTGCGATATACTCAATTACTATATCAATATTATCCAGTGCCTTTGTAAGAGTCCCGTCAGAATTTTTCGTATCTATTCCGTTTCTTACAGCGAAAAGACCAACCGCTCTGTACATAGCACCCGTATCTATATAAACATAACCCATTTTTTTAGATACTGCCTTTGCGACACTGCTCTTTCCCGCTCCCGCAGGTCCGTCTATCGCAACACTTATAAACTTATTTTCCATCTTAATTCTCCTTTGTAATACTTTTATGCCTTGTCACCTGCAAGGTATCCGGTAGAAAACGCTATCTGCAGATTAAAACCGCCCGTATATGCGTCAACATCAATAACTTCTCCCGCAAAATAAAGGCCGGAAACGATTTTTGACTCCATTGTTGAAGAGTTTATCTCCTTAACACACACTCCGCCCGAAGTTACAATAGCCTCTTCAATCGGACGAAAACCCTTAACATCAAGAGTTAATTCCTTTAAAACCTTTAAAAATTTCTTTCGTTCGTCCTTTGAAATCTGATTAACGCACTTTCTTTCATCAATCCCCGAAAGCCTGATTACTACGGGGATAAGCTTTTTCGGCAAAAGCTCATCTAATGAATTTATAAACTGCTTGTTTTTAAATTTCTCGAAATCTCTTAAAATTCTCGCATCAAGCTGTTTTTCATCCAACGCCGGCTTTAAATCTATCGAAATAGTATATTTTGTCGTTTCAGGATTTTTTATGTGCGAGCTTAAGGAAAGTATAACAGGTCCGCTCACTCCGAAATGCGTAAAGAGCATTTCTCCAAAATCCTCGAACACAGTTTTTCCCTTTTCATCTTTGGCTTTCACTGCCACATTCTTAAGAGAAAGCCCCATAAGCTCACGGCAAAAAGACTGATGAATTTCAATGGGCACTAACGACGGCTTTATGTCGGTTATATTATGCCCCGCCTGTTTTGCAAAAGCATATCCCGCTCCCGTTGAGCCTGTTAAAGGATAGCTCTTTCCGCCCGTTGCAACAATTACCTTGTCTACATAAAGCTTTTCGCCCGTTTTATATTTTAAGCCCTTTATTTTATTGTCTTCTATTATGAGAGAGGAAACCTCTTTTTTCAAAAGATGCACATTCGGCTTTAGTGCATACTTTTTAAGCGCCTCAACAACATCTTTTGCGCTGTCCGATACAGGAAAAACTCTTCCCCCTCTTTCAACCTTTGTTAAAACTCCGTGATTTTTTAAAAGCTCTATTAAATTATCGTTTGTAAAGGTATAAAGCGCACTGTATAAAAAATTTGCATTAACGGGAACATTTTTTAAAATATCTTCTATGTCGCACGCATTTGTTACGTTGCATCTTCCCTTGCCCGTGATTCTGATTTTCTTTCCAAGCATAGGGTTCTTTTCTATTAAAACAACATTTTTTCCTCTTTCGGCAAGCCTGCCTGCCGCCATAAGTCCTGCCGCTCCGCCGCCTATTACAGCAATTTTTTCCAAAGCTTATTCCTTCCTCTCAGAGTCGGATTTTTCATAAACATTATACTCGTCCCATATTCCCTCAAGCTTGTTAAATGCGCTGAGCGCTTCATCTCCATAGCTCATACAAACACTTACCAAAAGTGCGTTCATTAAGCTTAAAGGTGCAACCAGACTGTCTACAACGGAAAGCATATCGCTTTTTGCCGCAAGACAAAAGTCTGCAAGCGCAGCTCCCGGAGCATCTTTACTGTCTGTTATACAAACAACCGTTGCTTTTCTGTCTTTTGCGTATTTTATTGCCTTAAGTGTTCTCTGCGAATACCTGGGAAAACTTATTCCTATAAGCAAATCTCCCTCTTCAACACGGAAAATCTGCTCAAAAAGCTCGCTTGCCGTCGCCGACTGAACAAGCTTTACATTACTTCTTATAAGATTTAAATAAAAGCAAAAAAACGACGCCAGAGCCGTCGAACTTCTTACTCCGATTATATACACATTTTTTGCAGAAATAATAGCATCTGTTATCTTGCGAAACTCTTTTTTATCAATATTTTCGATAGTTGCTTTGATATTCTCCATATCAGACATCATAACCTCACCTGCGATATCATCTTTGTCAAATATCTCGTTTGAAACCTCCATACGCTGAGCGGTTGTAAGCTTTGTTCTTGCGACAAGCTTTAATGCCCTCTGCATATCAGGGTATCCGTCATATCCTATTTCGCTTGCGAATCTTACAACAGTAGACTCGCTCACACCTGCACTCCTGCCAAGCTTTGATGCAGTAAAATATGCCGCTTTTTCATATTGATTTAAGATAAATTCAGCTATTTTTTTCTGACCTTTGCTAAAAGTATCCATATTTTCTTCGAGCCTTAGTAGCAAATTATCGTTATGCACTAAAAACACCTCTGTTTTTACAATATAGCTACCTACTATAATAATACAAAACAAGAAAATATGCAAGTCTTAATTTAAAACTTGCATATTTTTATCACAAATACCCCTTTAATTCATATTATGATACCAAAAGGACGGTGTTTTATAATGCAAAGAGGCATCTCGGTCATAGGCGGAGATTTAAGAATTATATATCTTATAGATTTTTTTAAAAATGCGGGATATGATGTGAATATTTTCGGAATTAAAGAGGGTTCTCCCTCATTTTCTCATCTTCCCGAAAATGATATAAAAAAGGCTTTAAAAAATTCAGGAATTGTGATTTTACCTCTGCCCGCATTTAAAGACGAGGCTTTAAATGCGCCCTACTGGGACGAAAAAATTAAAGCCTCCAACATTTTAGATGCTTTAGATAAAGATAAGATTGTCTTTGGCGGAATGCTTGGTGACAGCTTTAAAAATGAGTTAAAAAAAAGGGGCATTTCTTTTTATGACTACTTTGAAAACGAGACTCTTACATTAAAAAATGCCGCCTTAACAGCAGAGGGCGGAATAAAACTTGCAATAGAAAAAACCAACATTTCTCTTTCCGATGCAAACTGCTTTGTTTTTGGCTTTGGAAGAATCGGAAAGCTACTTTCAAGAAATCTTTTATCCTTTGGCGCAAAAGTAACAGTTCTTGCAAGAAAAAAGTCTGCTCTTTTAGAGGCTTCTCTTTCGGGCTGTGATATATGCCCTTTGAGTGAGTATTCCACGAAAATTAATAAAGCAGATATAATTTTTAACACAATACCCTCTGTTTTTTTAGACGAGTTTAACTTGATAAAAAAAGATGCTTTTGTTATAGACCTGGCATCAAAACCCGGATTTTTACCTGATAATGCCAAAGCTATACTTTCTGACCGGTTTGTACACTACCTTTCCGTTCCGGGAAAGGTGGCGCCCAAAAGCGCCGGAAAGATAATTTTTGACACAATAATTGATGAAATGGAGGATTTAAATGCTTCTTAAAAATAAGACCATAGGTTTCGCACTTACCGGTTCATTTTGCTGCTTTGAAAAAACCCTCAAAGAGCTTGAAAAGCTAAAAGAAGAGGAAGCAAGAATAATTCCTATAATGAGCGAAACCGCCTACAATACAGACACACGCTTCGGAGAAGCAAAAAGCTTTATATCCCGCATTGAAGATATTTGCGGAGAAGAAATCATACACACAATTGCAGGTGCAGAGCCAATTGGTCCAAAAAAGCTTTTAGACCTTTTAGTTATATGCCCCTGCACAGGAAACACAATGGCAAAGCTTAAAAATGCCATAACCGATACCCCCGTCACAATGGCGGCAAAAGCACACCTTCGAAACGAGCGTCCGCTTCTTATTGCACCATCGACTAACGATGCACTTGGTGCAAGCGGAGTTAACATAATGTCACTTATGAATTCAAAAAACATTTATTTTGTACCTTTTGGCGAAGATGACCCCGAAAAAAAGCCAAAATCGCTCGTTGCGCATTTTGACCTTTTGATTCCCGCGATAAAGAGCGCTCTTTCAGACGCGCAGATACAACCCGTTGTTTTTTAAATAAAAAAACCGGAGACTTTTAAAAGTCACCGGTTTTTTTTGAGAAAACACAGCCGCAATAATTCTGCCTGTATAACCCATACTCATTTGAAAGCTCAACAGAACGTTTGTAGCCATTTTTCTTTTTAAAATCGGATAAAAGATATTTTATATCATATTCTTCTGCTATCTTAACGCCGATTTCATTAAGCTTGTCAGCATTTTTTAAAGGGCTTATTGAAAGCGTTGTGCAAAAATAATCAAAGCCGTTTTTCTTAGCATATTCTGCCGCCTTTCTAAGCCTTAATTCATAGCATATAAAGCACCTTTCTCCGCCCTCTTTTTCGTTTTCATAGCCTTTAACCTTATCATAAAACTCACCCGGGTCTGCATCTAAAACGAAAACCTCTATTCCGCCCATTTTTTCGCAGAGCATTTTTTGCTCTTCGCTTCTTTTATAAAACTCCTCGTGAGGATAAATGTTAGGGTTATAATATAAAACTGTAATATCAAAAAAATCCTTTAAATACTCAAGAACATAAGATGAGCACGGCGCACAGCAGCTGTGAAGAAGTAATCTTTTCTTTTCGCCGTTAAAGGATTTTATTGTTTTCTCCAGTTCTTTCTGATAATTAACCTTTATCAAATCTTACACCTCACTTTGAAACTATTTTTGCCTCAGCATCTTTATTAACATAAACGATGCGCTCTTCTCCACTTTCGTTATAAAGCTTAACAGTGTAGCCTCCATTTTCATCGGGGGAAATCAAATATTCATCAAAACCCTCGCCCGCAACTGATTTTGCTAAACTGATCGCTATCTCTTCAGTCAAATCAACTCTTCTGCAAACATCCTGCGTAATACTTCTTGCCTTCTCCGGCTTTGCAGTGCTCAAACCCTCTGCACCTTCACTGACAGGAGGTCTTTCGTTTATTTCATTATTTTTTAAATTTACGCCATTTAAAGAAACATAAGACACACAGACAATCACAAAAAGAGCCGCAACCGATGATGCAACCGGTGCTATTTTTATTTGTCTTCTTTTCTTCCCGTTAAGTATTTTATCTAATAATTCTTCACTTGGCTTTGTTTGGTCAATTTGATTTTTGTATAAATTTCTAAACAAAATCCATCTCTCCTTTTAGCTTCTCTTTTAAAATCCCCCTTGCCCTTAAAAGCTGAGATTTTATGGTGTTTTCCGGCACATTAAGAGCTTTTGCAATCTCTGAAACCGACATATCTTCATAGTAAAACAAATGTATGACAGTTCTGTACTTTAAAGGAAGCTCACCAACAGCAGAAAGCACATCGTTTTTTTCATCCACGTCAAAAGAAGTGCTTTCATCTTCGTTTAAGGGGACAGTCTTTTTAAACCACGAGCTTAAGAAAACACTCTTTGCGGTGTTTATCGTAACTCTTATAAGCCACGCCTTTATGTGCTCTTCAGTTTCAAATTCTTTGCCGGAATTTAAAAACTTTAAAAAAACATCCTGACACACATCTTCTGCATACTCTTTGTTTTTAGTCTGCGCCAGAGCAAGCTTAAAAACCATATTGAAATATTTTTCAACACAGGCTTTCTTAAAAGAAGTGTCTTTCTGCACAAAAAACCTCCCCTTTCATAGTTTAATACTTTTAAAGCATAAGAAAAGTTGCATTTTTTTAAATAAATTTTCAAGTTTAGTATATCACATTTTTTCTGCTTTTGCAACCGCGTATAAAACCTTATTTTTCCTCTGCTTCCACCTATTTTTTTAACTGGTATAATTTTTATTTGAAACCTCTATTTTTTCCTTGCAAAAAAACGGGAAGTGTAGTATAATATATATGATATTATGCAGTTAATATTTTTAATTTCAGGCAAAGGAGTTTTTTCGGTGAAAGATACATTAGCTAACACTTGGAACGGAATATCTGATTTTCAGCTTTACCTCTTTAACGAAGGAACAAATTATCGTGCATATGAGATGCTTGGTGCGCACTTTTTTGAAAAAGACGGCAAAAAAGGTTATCGTTTTTCAGTCTGGGCGCCTAATGCAAAATCAGTTTCTCTTGTAGGCGACTTTAATAACTGGGATACAGAAGATTTGTTTTTGTCTCCTTTAGGAAAAACCGGCGTCTGGTCTGTCTGGACAGACAGAATTAAAGAGGGCGGGTTATATAAGTATGCCATCTGTGATGCTAAAGGTTCTGTTCATTTTAAGGCAGACCCGTTTGCGTTTTATTCAGAGCTTCGCCCCGGCACTGCCTCTGTTGTTAAAAATATTGACGGATATAAATGGAAAGACACTAAATGGACTCAAACAAAAAAGAAAAACCCTCCGTATTCTAATCCTATGCTTATATATGAAATGCATTTAGGTTCATGGAAACACGATGAAGACGGAAACTGTTTAAACTACCGCGAGGCTGCAGACCAGATTATCCCCTACTTAAAGGAAATGGGCTATACTCACCTTGAGCTTATGCCTATTACAGAATATCCGTTTGACGGGTCTTGGGGATATCAGGTTACAGGATACTTTTCAGCTACAAGCCGATACGGCGAGCCTTACGATTTAATGTATCTTATCGACAAGTGCCACCAGAATAACATCTCTGTTATTTTAGACTGGGTTCCTGCGCATTTTCCAAGAGATGAGCACGGTCTTCGTCAGTTTGACGGAACCGCACTTTTTGAATATGCTGACTCAAGAAAAGGCGAGCATAAAGAATGGGGTACTATGGTGTTTGACTATTCAAAAAGCGAGGTTATTTCGTTTTTGATTTCGAGCGCTCATTTCTGGCTTGACAAGTATCACATAGACGGACTTCGTGTTGACGCGGTTTCCTCTATGCTTTATCTTGACTATAACCGCCGTGACGGTGAATGGATTAAAAACAAATACGGCGGGAATGAAAACCTTGAGGCGATTGAGTTTTTAAAAACATTAAACACAACAGTATTTAAAGAGTTTCCCGAAACTCTTATGATTGCAGAAGAATCAACTGCATGGCCTATGGTTACAAAGCCTGTTCACGCAGGAGGTCTTGGCTTTAACTTCAAATGGAATATGGGCTGGATGAATGATACTTTAAGGTATATGTCTATGGACCCGTACTTTAGAAAGTTCAATCACAATATGCTGACCTTTTTAATGTTTTACGCTTTTTCGGAAAACTATATTCTCCCCCTTTCTCACGATGAAGTGGTGCACGGCAAGAGGTCTTTAATTGACAAAATGTATGGCTCATACGAAGAGAAGTTTTCTTCTTTAAAGCTTTACTATGCATTTTCGTATGCTCAGCCGGGCAAAAAGCTCTTGTTTATGGGCGGCGAATTCGGTCAGTTTGTTGAGTGGCGTCCCCAGGAGGAATTAGACTGGATGCTTCTTGAATATGACAGTCACACAAAGCTTTGTAGCTTTGTCCGTGAGCTTAATAATATCTACAAAAAAGAAAAACCCCTCTGGGAAATTGAGGACAGTTGGGACGGTTTTCGCTGGATTAACGAGCACGACGAAAATAACTCCGTGCTTTCGTTTGTAAGATATGCAAAAAGAAAGCAAAACAATATTGTTGTTATATCTAACTTCACTCCCGTTTCCCGTATTAAATATAAAATAGGCGTGCCCTCCTCGGGAGAATACTCAGTTTTATTAAATTCTGACGATATTTCTTTTGGAGGAAGGTCCTCTTTAAAAAGCGTCTTAACAAAAAAAGGCGAGTGCGACGGGTTTAAAAACTATATTGAGCTTGACCTGCCTCCCTTGTGTACTATGTATCTTAAAAAGGCAAAAAAGCCAAGGACTAAAAAAGGTGAATAATATAGTTTGTTATTTTATATAAATATATAATATTGCCAAAAGCAAGAGATAAATTTATGTTAGGAGGAAAACTATGGATTGTATAGCTATGATTTTGGCAGGCGGCCAGGGAAGCCGTCTGGGTGCGCTTACAAAAGATGTTGCAAAGCCTGCGGTTTCTTTCGGCGGAAAATACCGTATCATAGACTTTGCTTTAAGTAACTGTGCCCATTCAGGCATAGATACCGTTGGTGTCCTGACTCAGTATCAACCCTTAGAACTAAACACTTATATCGGAAATGGCGTTCCCTGGGACCTTGACAGAAATTACGGAGGAGTTTTTGTTCTTCCCCCGTATCAGAGTGCGGAAAAAGGTGAATGGTACAAAGGAACAGCGAACGCAATTTACCAGAACATCAGCTTTATCGAACAGTTCAATCCGGATAATATTTTAATTCTCTCCGGCGACCACATTTATAAAATGAATTACAGAAAGATGCTCTTAGAGCATATTAAAAAAGAAGCTGTCGCAACAGTTGCAGTTATGCCCGTTGCCTGGGAGGAGGCCTCTCGTTTCGGTATTATGTCAACTGATGACGAGGGCAGAATAGTTGAGTTTGAAGAAAAACCCAAAGAACCAAAGAGCAATCTTGCATCTATGGGAATTTACATTTTTAACTGGCAGAAGCTTAAAAAGTATTTAACAGAAGACGAAAATGACAAAAATTCTCAAAATGACTTCGGAAAAAATATTATTCCTCAGATGCTTCATGCAAACGAGTCAATGTTTGCATATAATTTTGAGGGTTATTGGAGAGACGTTGGTACTATTCAGAGTTTGTGGGACGCGCATATGGATATGTTGTCTGACCCTCCCCGCCTTGACGTTCGTGATTCTTCGTGGGCAATTTATGCAAGAAACCCCGTTAAGCCTCCTCACTTTATCACAAAAGGAGCAATCCTTAAAAACAGCTGTATAACAGAAGGATGCTACATTTCAGGCGTGGTTGACCACAGTATTCTTTCAGAAGGTGTTCACGTTGAAAGCGGAGCAATCGTGCGCGACAGCGTTATAATGCCAAATTGCACCATAGGCGCAGGAAGTATTATTGAAAAAACTATCATAGGCCCCGATACGGTAATAGGCGAAAACTGTACCATAGGTCTTAAAAATGACGATGAAAACAATCCTCATCATTCTAATATGTGTCAAGACGGCATTGTACTTATCGGTGG
>CALAUK010000173.1 GCA_937892135.1 uncultured Clostridia bacterium
TGCCAGAGCCACAGGAGCGCCCAGGGCTTTTTCGAAGAAGGAAGCGCCGTAGGCCACGCAGTCGGCGGAGAAATGGGCCCAGGGGTGGGTGATGGCGGGGTTGAAGATGCCGCGGATGGCGCTCTGGCCGTCCACTTCCTGGGTATAGAAGACCTCGGCTTCTCTGGTTTCGAGACCTGCAGGGTCGGCGCCGAAGTGGAGGAAGGACTGGGCGGTGACCTGGTCCATGTATTCCCGGGGTGCGTGGCCGTCCACACGGTGGAAGAATTCGTCGTATTGACAAGCAACGATTGCCGCATCACGACTTCCAAATTGATTGTAAAAATTGCCGTTTTCGTCATAATAATATGCCATATTCTCACCTCTTAATAGGGTATATATTTATTATTCACGCCGTCCCAAATCCACTTCTTGCCGTCAGAAGTTTTCCAAACGTTCTGTGTCACTGTAACTTTCTGACCCTTCTGTGCGCCGTATTTATAGGCGGTTTCTATCTGCACCGTCTTTCCAGTCTTGGTTAGTTTCTTGCCGTTGACGTTGTCGGGCTGATAGCCGTTGGAGAACGTACCGTTTTTACAGTCAGCATTTTTCGAGCCTTGATAGTCGCATATCGGGTGGTCACCGACATACACCATTTTTTCAGTGGGAATACCCAAGTTTTCAGACATTTTATAAAATATAGCGGGATCAGGCTTTGAAACTCCTAATTCTCTGCTTACAATAATAGAATCAAAATATTCTTCAATTCCCAAAGTCTTAACTTTAGCCCTCTGAATTTCAGATTTTCCATTAGTTATAAGCCCGATTTTACAACCTTTTTTGCGGATATCTTCTAAAACCTTATTAGTAAAAGGGTAGGGCACGCAGTTTCTAGAATAAAGAGAGAGAAAATCATTAAAAAACATCTCTCTGTCAAGCTTTTTTCCATCTTTTAAGATTTTTTTGTCATATTCATCAAAAACCTTATCCCAACCATAGTGATTAAAGTGTTTATCGGTTTCTTTCATAAATTCCGTAAAAGACTCTGCCGTAAGCTCACTTTTAAATATATTTTTGTGTTTTTCGTAAAGCTTTGAGGCAAAAAGGTCTATACTTTTAAAACGGTCAAACAATGTATGGTCCAGGTCAAAAACTATTGCTTCAAATTTCATTTTTGCGCCTCCGAAAACTCAGTGTTGTTTTCAATTGAGCCCTTTCTTAAAAATGAATTTTTACAAACGGGTTTTTCTGTTTCCATTGTAAAAATCATCTGCGCGTGGGGAGTATTTTCAATTTCTTCGCCCTTTTCATTTTTAAGCCACTTTACTTTCTGCGAAAAAACCTCGCCCTCAGGCAATAAAAATTCAACCTCATCGCCAACAGAGAACTTGTTTCTCTGCTCTATTGTGGCAATTTTTGTTTCTTCGTTATAATCCAGCACAAAACCCATCAAATCGTAGTCTCTTACATACGATGCCGACTGATAAACCTGAGAATTTTCGTCTGTTTTTCCAAAGTAAAATCCGGTAGAGTAGGGGCGGTGGCTTGTTTTTAAAACCTCAGCGTAATCTTTCGGGTCAAACTTATAGTTTTCGGGGTCTTTTTCATATTTATCTATTTCGTTTCTGTATGCCTTTATTGTGCTTGCAACATAGTACTCACTTTTAACTCTGCCCTCGATTTTAAAGCTTGTTATTCCGCTTTCTGCAAGCTCTTTTATATGTCCTAACATACAAAGGTCTTTGGAGTTTAAAATAAAGCTTCCTTCGTCGCCCTCGCCGATTTCAAAGTATTCACCGGGTCGTGTCTTTTCAACCAAAGCATAATTCCAGCGGCATGGCTGAGCGCAGGCGCCTTTGTTTGCATCGCGGTGGGTAAGGTAGTTGCTTAAAAGGCATCTTCCCGAATATGAAACGCACATAGCACCGTGAACAAAGGCCTCAAGCTCAAGCGTTTCAGGAGTATTTTCTCTTATAGTTTTAATCTCATTTAAGCTAAGCTCACGCGCAAGAACAACTCTTTCTGCGCCCATTTCGTGCCATGTGTTCGCTGTCCAGAAATTAGTGTTGTTTGCCTGAGTAGAAACGTGAACCGCTACCTCAGGATAATTCTTTCTTATAAAGGAAAAAAGCCCCAAATCAGCAACTATAAGGGCATCAACGCCTGTGTTAACGGCATTTTCAATATACCCCGGGAAAGCTGCTAAATCGGAGTTATGAGGAATAATATTTGTTGTTAAGTAAACCTTTTTTCCGCGTTCGTGAGCAAAATAAACTGCCTCACGCATACTTTCGTTATCAAAATTTTTAGAAGCGCACCTTAAACCAAAGGCTTCGCCACCTATATACACAGCGTCTGCTCCGTATAAAATTGCCATTTTAAGCTTTGTTATATCACCTGCAGGGGCTAAAAGTTCAAGTTTGTTCATAAGATAAAAAACCTTTCTTTTTTTCAAATCTAAACAATATTTTACCTTTATTTGCCCCGTTTGTCAAGTGAGCTTTTCTATTTGACAAGAAAATCTTCAACAGCCTCTTTAAAGTGAATTATTGAAAGGCTGTGCTTATTAAAAAGTTCTGTCATTTCCTGAGCCTTTTCTTTAGAAACGGTTATATTTTTGATTTCAGCTAAAACCTTTTTGCTTTCCTTTGCTCTGATTCCATATTGTTTTTCGTCTGATTTAAAGATTTCGTATTTCATAAAAATCCCTCCTTGCAAAAATGATTTTAGCTGAGAGGTGAGGGGATAAGCAAGCTTTTATTTTTTCGGTGATTTTTCTAAAACACCAATAAATTGAGGGTTTTTAAGCTTTTTTTATTTTTCATACACAATTTATGCTTTAATGAATGATTTTAAAAACAAAGCTGATTTTTTTAGTTTAGTGCATAATGCATACAAACGAGGTGAAAATTTTGTAAAAATATATAAAAAACTTGCTCTTTTGTTTAACATGTGTTAAAATAGTTTTAATAAATATTCGGAGGAATTAACATTGAAAGAAAGTATATACACCATACCGGTGAATGAAGCATTTGATAAAAAGTGCGGATGTCCTTTCTGCACACTGTATTTAAAGCTTGAAAATAACAGGGTAGAATACACATTAGGTGCATCAATGATGGAGCCTGATGCAAGAATTTTAACAAATTCTATGGGTTTTTGCAAAAAGCACTTTGATATGCTTTTAAAAATTCCAAATAAACTAAGCCTTGCGCTTGTTTTAGACACGCACCTTGAGGAAATAAGAAAAAAGCTTTCCGGAAGCAAGGATAGCCTAAAAAATGAAGGTAAAAAAACGCTGTTTTCAAAAAAAGCGTCCTTTGCTGAAAAGCTTTCTTTAAGCTTAGAGGCTATTGAAAGCACCTGCGTAATCTGCTCTCAGGTAGATGAAACTATGGAAAGATACATAGAGGTATTTTTCTATATGTTTGAGCATGAAAAAGAGTTTAGAAAAAAAGCAGAAGAAGCGCCATATTACTGCATACCGCACTATAAAATGCTTGTAAGCCGCGCAGAAAAGTATCTTCGCGGAGATAAATTAAATGAATTTTTGTTGTTCATAATTGAAAAACAGGAACAAGCCCTAGCTGACCTTAATGCAGACGTTCATAAATTTACATTGAAGTTTGACTACCGAAATAAAGATATGCCCTGGGGAACCGCTGAAACCGCTCCTAAGAGATGTGTTTATGCAATAGGCGGTCAGATGTATCAGGACGAAGAAGAATAAAAAAAGCACCGCATAAGCGGTGCTTTTTTTTAATAAAATGTTGCAACGGGATTTTCAGGCTCTTCAGCGCCTTTAATCTTAGTAATTTCTAAAACAGGTCCGTCTGACTGATAAAGCTCGTGATATTTAAATGTAAATTTACCCTCAAGGCTAATCCAGCTTTTATTTTTCATTTTCTTTGCTTCTTTATATTCGCAAACGATTGCTGTATATGTTATATCATCTTCACAACAGGTCATAACGTGTCTTCCTGCGATAAAAACATCTTCCGGGAGCTTCGGATTCTTTGCAACAAGTGCCTTAAACTTAATTGTCTTATCCAGATATTTTTCGGGCTCCTCCGCCATATCGCGATACCATAATGCATAGTCTGCGTCTTCAATTTTAACAACAGGTCCCTCAATATCAAAGGGGAGAGGGTCTTCTATTTCATCGTATTCAACACGACCATCTGTGTATTCATAGGCTATCTGCGCATTTTTATTTGCTGCACGGACAATTTTATGAATTTCCTCTTTATCTGTTTTATCATCTGCGCGATTAAAAATAACCATTTCACAGCTTTTAAGCTTATCGTACACGAGGTTTCGCATATTTGCATTATATGTTAAAAATGTAGGGCAGGAAACAAACATCATCTCCTGATACACTGAAAAGCCCTGAGGAAGCGACATATAAAGCTTATCTAAACTCCACATACCGTTATACTCAACAACCATGCGTGAGAATTTGTGCTTTTTATAAAGTGAAGAAAGCATTTCTTCTGTAAGATTTTCTTCATCTTCAATATATTCAATAACAACATTATCCGAATAAAACTTTTCGGTTTCTATCTCTTCAATTCCTTGCTCACAAATTAAAAGCAAGGTCTTTTCGCCGCTGTTAAATCTTGGGTCTTCAAAGGTTTCCTGAATAAACTTGGTTTTTCCTGCCTCTAAAAACCCGGTAAACAAATAAACCGGTATCTCTTTCATAGCTTATTTCCTTTCTTATAAACGAAATAGATTTTTTAAAGCTTCTTCATTAATTTTTGAGCCTATAATGCAAAGTCTTCCGATAACAGCACTTGAGCCGTCTCTTACATCAGGTTCATCGGGAACATAGTCAAAATGTATCCATTTTTCGCTCTCAGAAGAGGAAAGAATGCCCTTTGCACGAAGAATTATTCCATATTTTTCTTCGTTTGAAAGCTCGTTTAAAGCATTTAAAATCTCTTCTTTAGTGTATTTGTTAGCAGTTTCAACACCAAAGCTTTTGAAAACTTCATCGGCATGATGATGGTGATGATGCTCATGATGATGTTCGTGGCATCCACAATCGCAATGCTCACCATGGTCGTGATGATGCTCATG
>CALAUK010000174.1 GCA_937892135.1 uncultured Clostridia bacterium
GCGGTGTTTTTAAAAGCGATACATAAAGCCTAACTTTACGATTGGATAGTAATCAACTTTGTCCAATTCTTCTTGGGCTTCTGCCAAGGCTTTGGCTTATATCCTCTAAATGTGATCTTCTCATTATTCATCACCAAACTTGAATTCTAAATTTTTAAGTGACACATCAATCTCTTGTTTCTCAACATACAATTGGTATATCTTGTTTAGCATCTCTTGGCATTTAATGACTGTCTTTCTGTCATTGTCTTTAGCTGCTGCTTCCATAAGTTCTTCTATGCGCTCTATCTGTTGCTCTCTTATAGTTGCTGCGTCTTCATCAGCAGAGTGTGCTTTCTGTATCTTGTACAAAGCATCGTGGTAATAGTCATTTGCTTGTTGCTCAGAAATACTATAAGTATCACACAACCAATCAATTATCTTTATTTTGCTTTGTGCTTTTCTGATCCTTTTTAATACTTCATTTATTCTTTTCTTTGTTTCCGCGGTTGGATTTGGAAACTTCGGCACTGTTATTATTGTCTTTGGCATTTTCTTCTTCTAATATTTTTTTATATCCAACATCATTGTTAGAACGAAACATATTTTTAATATTTTCGTATTTATCTGTTTCGGTCTGGTGGCGATACATCATAATGGGTGTATAGTTTGGAATTCTTACATACGATGTCGTATCTCGTATAAAGGTTTCGACGGTGAAGAATTCTTCTGCGATTTCGGATGCAGTGGGAAGAGAAAGCTCTTCTCCAAGTGCCTTATAAATATTTTCTGCAAAGTCTGTGTCTTCGCCGAAAGATTCAAGATTTTCCATTCCGCTTAAAGCTGTTTTGTCTTCTTCTGAAAGCTTTGTGCTGCCGATTTTATTTTCTATTATGTTTGACGGAATGTTATCTACCATACCGCCGCCATTTACAATTGTTGTTCCGATTTCGCCAACGGCTTTAACTGAGTAGCTTAAAACTGCTGTTTCGCCAGACGGAATTTCGGCTATATTCCATGTTATCTTTCCGTCTTTATATTCACCGCCTGAAGTAATGGAGCCTTCAACAAGTTCAGTTCCTTCGGGAATTGTTTCTGTTACAACTATGTCTTTATAGGGCTGGTTTGCCATAGGACCTTTAAAGAATGTAGCGTAAAATTCGGTGTTTGTTTTGTTTGAAATCTTTACTGTATAGGTAATATTTTCACCTTGAGAAACTGTTCCGAAAGGTGAAATATCAACTGTTCTGTCTATATCCATAGATGGATATTTAAGTCTTGACTTTGTTGCTTCGGAAATAGTAACATCGGGAATAATATCGTTTCCGTCATCTTCATCAAAGCCGGCGGGTGCTAAGAATAATGAAGGTCTTACAATTGTAAGAGACTTACTTCCGCTTGATTTTAACGGCCACATAGGAGATGCCTGGTCTGATATTGCACCAGCCGCTTCTATCTGGTCTTCGCCGGTAGCAGTTTTTATTTTTCTTCCGCCGCACTCTAAAGTTCTTTCGCCGCCTGTATAAATCCAGGTGTGGCTGTGATTTACATAAACATCACCGGGGCGAAGATTTTCTTCGTGATTTGTAACAAAGGGCATTCCGTAGGTGGCTTTTACATCTGCAGCTGTTAAAGGATTTCCTTCGGAATCGTAGTAACCATAGTGATATCCGCCCTCGAAACTGTCGTCTTTAAATACAAGTCCGTCTGCGTAGTCTGTAAATGCAGTTGATTCAAACAAACCGCGTCCTGCAAAGTCAACAAGAAGTCTTGCCGATTGGCTTTCTACATAATAGTCCATAGCGGAGTCAAAATCCATCCAGCGGAAAAGAGCCGCATTGATATCTTCATCTGTAAGAGGCTCATTAACTGTGCCCTCGGTAAGAGGAGTCTGAAGCTGGTTTTCTGCACAACCAAAAAGATCAAATGTTATCATTGTACCAAAAGGAATGCTTATTGTGCCATTCATAAATTCCTTGCTTAAAGCTTCGTTATATGACTGATAGATATAGTTTGTACAAACAGAATAGAAAGTAGAATCTTCTGTTGCCCATTCGGGAGCTGAGCGTGATGTCATACGGGTTGTACCGCCATATTGTGCGCCTACATCTGATAAAGCTGTTGAATCATACTGCATTTTTGTGCCCTTGGCGTGATATGCAGTAGCAAGAGCTATAACGGCATCTTCAACATCTTTTCTTGTAACGATTTCTGTACCCGGTTTAACCTCTTCTGTTTTTGTTATCTTGCAGCATGTGCAGGTGTATGTAATAAGACCTGATGCTGTATCTGTCGGAGCTTTTGTAAGCTCACCTGCGTTAAATGTGTGCGCGCCCTCTTCTGTGTGAGAAGCATCGGTTTTGCAAGTTCTTTTGTGTTTGCCGTTTCCTAAATCTTCCCATTCAGACCAGTCGTGCATATGGTATTCAAGTAGCTTTCCGATTGCAGTTGCTGCAAAGGCACGATTAATTTCGCCTTTGGGATTAAGTGTTCCGTCTGCTTCGGGAGCTAAAATGCCGAATTCAACAGCCCATGCAACAGGCAAAACAGAATCAAGAGAAATATTGCCCTTATCGGAATAGGGGTTTAAAAGAGCAGTTTTCTTTGTGTCAGCTTTATTTGTAAGCTTTGCGAAGTTATACAAATAATAAATTGCGTG
>CALAUK010000175.1 GCA_937892135.1 uncultured Clostridia bacterium
AACTATAGGAAATTACGCCTTCTATAGATGCATTTCACAACCGTCAATAACAATTCCCTCTAGTGTAAAACATATTGGAAAGGAAGCATTTAAGCATTGTAACAATTTAAGTGAGGTCGCCTTGCCTAAAATGCTTCGGAATATAAGAGAAAATGCTTTCAGAGGCTGCACTTCACTTAAGAAAGTAGTGTTCGGCAAAAGGGTTTTGGCAATAAGCTCAGGCGCTTTTAGTGGTTGTACTTCACTTGAAGAGGTAGTATTGCCGCGTTCTGTAAGAAGTATAGCGCGTCATGCATTTATAAATTGCACATCCCTTAAGTCTGTTCTGATAAGTGCAAATTTCGAAGACGATATAGAAAGAATTTTTGGAGATATCGATAAGAGTATTATTAAATTTTATGGCCGTTAATATAAAGAAAGGAAAATTATTATGTACAAACCAAATCCTATTGATACAAAAGATGTTTGTTTAACTGATGAGCTTTTAACACTTAAGGAGCTTTTAGCAAAAAACACCCATGAGGTGTGGGCAGAGGGAAGAATAAAAGATGGATGGACCTATGGGGAAACAAGAGACGATAGTAAAAAACAAACCCCGTGCCTTGTGCCTTATGATGAGCTTTCCGAAGAAGAAAAAGAGTACGACAGGCAGACTGCTATGGAAACTTTAAAGCTAATTGTTAAGCTTGGATATAAGATAGAAAAGTAATAAAAAACCACCCTCAAGGGTGGTTTTTTATTACTAGTTAAGTTCTTCAGGTTCAATAATTTTAAATTCCATAGGCTCAAGAGTATATGTAAGCTTTTTGTCTCCTGTGTCTATTATTGCCTGCACCTGACAGTCAAAGTCTGTGTTTAGAAGATATACCTTATTACCCTCATAAACAGTAAAGCGAAGTTTGTCGCCGCCGTAGATTTTTATGTCTGCAAGACGGTGGCTTGCAGTTAATATCTCGCGAACAAGTGCCTTGTATGCAGAATAGCCTGCACATCCGGGGTAGTCAAGATTTGTCATAAGTACTGCATAGCCTTCGCCGTACTTGTTTTCAACAAGTGCTGCAGGAAGAGTTTCAGGCTCTTTATCCTTGAAAGAATTACTCAAAAATCCTGACATAGTTCCGCCGTTTAACGTTGCCTTTGCATAATTTATATAACCCTCGGAGAAAATCGGGTCAAAATATGTGCTTGCGGGCCACATAAATTCGGGAACGATACTTTCATAATACTTTATACCGTCGTTTGTGCAAATCTTGTTATCAGAATCAAGGTCGCAACCGAAAAGCTCAGAAACCTTTCCGTCTTTAACAAGCTTAATTTCGCCGTCACGCTTAGCCGAAGTGTTAAGATGCGATGCGCAGATAAACAGCCTTCCGCCGCCGTAAACGAACTTTTTAAGCTCTTCATAAATCTCGTCTGTCATTGTGTTCCAGCCGGTAAAGATTAGATAGTCATATCTCTTGAACGCTTCATAGCCTGCTGTTGCGGGAACTATATCGTAAGTTCCGTATGCGGGAGCACCGCTTAAATCAACCTCGCCGAAGTTATGAGTGTCTGCCCAGTTTCTCTTAACAGTGATTTCATCAAACAATCTCCAAACAAACTCGGGAGCAGAATAACCGAAATCTTTATTATCATAGATGTTCCATAAAGAAGAACCTGCACGCCATGAACTGAAGCCGTCCAAGTTACCCTGAACGAAAGCTACCTTAACCTTGGGGCCTCCAACGGGGCGCACATCTTCATTAACAAGCTTTGAAAAGTTCTTTAAAACATTTCTGTATTCAACGCAAATCGGGTGATTTCTGTCGTAAATAGTATCATACGGTCTTTTAACGCGGGGGTCAGTGCACTTTGTCGGGTGTGTTTCGTGAGTCCACAAGCACTCGTCGCCGCTTTCAAGCACCAACTGCTTTGAGCCCTGCATATATGCATACTCATAATACATTTTAAGTCTCTTCATCTTAATGGGGTCTAGTGTTTTTGTTCCGCCGTACCACTCGTGAGCAACATAAGTTGACCAGCAATCGCTTGCGTATGCTCTTGCAAGCGCTCTTATCTGCGGAACCATAATCTCGGGATTTCCGCAAACCATTTCAAGAGCGGGGAATGCTGTAAACGGAGCAGCGTATGAAAGAAGACAGGTAGCATCAGTTACAAAAGTGTCAACTGTGCCGTTATAGCTTCCTCTTTCAACAACCTTTTTAACATAATCGTCAAAACCGTCTTTGCCTTCCTGCATTGTGGTTGATTTATTGCCTCTTCCAAAGAAATCGCCATAGCCCTTTGCAGCACAGCCAAACTTAGTTCCAAGCTCGCCAAGACCGTGTGCACGGTAGTACTTGCCTGCAACCTCTTTCATTGCCTGAGAGATTTCTTCGTCAAAGCCTGTGGG
>CALAUK010000176.1 GCA_937892135.1 uncultured Clostridia bacterium
TGCTAAAGATAATAACGACAAAAACTTTATAGTAACAGTTTTAGGAGCGGGCAACATAGGAAGCCATATCGCAAAAGATGTTTTGTGGTGCGGAGCTCTTCCGGATGTTACTCTTAAGGTAAATGTTGTTGATGTAGACATAAACCGTGTTAAAGACGAGTTTTTATATAAATATCCTGAGCTTAACCAAGAAAACTGTGATATAGAATTCTTTTCTGCCAACGCTCTTGGGGGCGGGTTTGACTCTCTTTTAAAAGAGAAGTTTTCAAATTCTGATTATTTTGTTGTGGCAACGGGAAATGATAAAACAAACATTTTGGCTGCTCACAACATAAGGATAAAGTGCTACAGGTATCATAAAAAGTTCCCTGTTATTACCGCAGTTGTAAGAGACGACAGCAAGGCGCATGCAGTTCGAAATGTTTTTGATGCGCTTCGTATTAATATTTCGGGAAATGAAACTAAGATGTTTTCTTTAAATTCTGTAAAGGAAAACAGTATCTTAAAAAAGGCGTATCTGGTCGACAATACATATTGCACCTGTAAGGGTTATGATATAAAAACCTTTGAAGAGTTTTTAAACAGCGACGAGAGCACTATCCGCTCAAACGTTTCCTTTGCACTTCATATTCCATATAAAATATGGGCGCTTACGGGCATAAATCCCGACAATGCAAAGCAGGGTACAGAAGATTATGAAAAAATAGAAGAGTTTTTCTTAAACGAGGCGCCGAAGATGGCAGAAAAAATAGATGAATACGAGCATATAAGATGGATGGCGTTCCAGCGCTCCGAGGGCGTTGTGTCACCCTTTGGAAAGACAAGCTTTGAAACTGAAGCTGAGGCAGGGGAGGCTATGGAAAATTATCGTGCGCTTAATGAAAAAACGATAGGCGCAGGGTATGACTATATGCAAAAAAAGACTAATCCCGAGCTTCATAAGAGTCTTTTTTCAAAACAGCACGGCTGTCTTATTGATTATGAGTATATAGATCTCTTGTCAGAAAAAATGGCGCAGGAGGGCAAAGAAAAACCCGACTTTAAAGAATATGACGCAACACTTGACCGCGAGATGTTTAACATCTGGAAAGAATATAATAAATAAGAAAAAGCATCGACATTGTCGATGCTTTTTTTATGGTTGCGGAACTAGGATTTGAACCCAGACAAAGTGAGTCAGAGTCACTCGTGCTGCCATTACACAATTCCGCAATATTTATCTGTTTCTTAGCACTTGTATATAATACTACTTTTTTTTGGCTTTGTCAAGCATTTTTTCAAAAAAAAGAAAAATTTTTTAAAAACGGACTAAAATTAGAAATTCACCATTGTATTATTTGTTTATTTGTGTTAAAATATTCTTAAATATTAAAAATATAAGGAGAAATATATATGAAAGTTTTAGCTATTGATTTTGGTGCTTCCGGCGGTAAGGCTTTTGTGTATGAGCTTAAAGACGGAAAAATAAGCTTTGAGGAAATTCATCGTTTTGATAACGACCCCGTTATGATAAACGGTTCTTTCCACTGGGACACTTTAAGACTTTTCCACGAGATTAAGCAGGCACTTTTAAAGTGCAAGCAGCAGGGTAAAGAGGTTGAAGCAGTCGCTATTGACACATGGGGCGTTGACTATGGTCTTTTGGATAAGAAAGGTCAGCTTTTAGGAAATCCCTATCATTACAGAGATTTAAGAACAGAGAATATTAAGTTCGGCGACGAAGAGGCAAGAGAAATCTTTGAAAGAACCGGTGTTCAGTATCAGTCATATAACACACTTGTTCAGTTTATAGCAGAAAAGGACTCTGATGCTTATAAAGTAGCAGACACAGCACTTTTCACTCCTGACCTTTTTAACTATTTTCTAACAGGAGTTAAGAGAACTGAGTACACAATAGCATCAACAAGCCAGATGCTTAATGCAAAAACACGCGATTTTGACACAGAATTGCTTTCAAAGTACGGAATTGAAAATAAATTTGCACCACTAGTTAATCCCGGTGAGATTATAGGTTATCTTTCAGACGATATCTGCGAGGAGCTTAACATTAAAAAAGTTCCCGTTGTTGCTGTTGCATCTCACGATACAGCATCTGCGGTTGTTTGCGCTCCAATGGAAAACCCCAAAAAGAGCATATACATAAGCTGTGGAACATGGCTATTATTAGGAAGCGAAACAGACGAGGCGATAATCTCTGATGACAGCTTTAACCGTGGCTATGCAAACGAGGGCGGTGCTTTCGGTAAATTCAGATTCTTACATAATATTATGGGTCTTTGGATTCAGCAGGAAACTCGCCGTGCATGGAAGAGAGCGGGCATCGAGGTAAGCTATCAGCAGATGGAAGACGAGGCGGTTGTATCAGAGCCTATGAAGTGCTTTATTAATCCTAACTACCAGAAGTTCTCGCCTCCCGGAAATATGCCCGAGAGAATTAAGGAATTTGCGAAGGCAACAGGTCAGCAGGTGCCTGAAACCTGTGGCGAGATTACACGCTGTATCATGGAAAGCCTTGCGCTTGAGTGTGCAAGAGCGATTGATGAGCTTTGCTCTATGCTTCCCGAAAAGCCCGACACAATCAATATGATTGGCGGAGGAATTAAAAACGATATCCTTTGTCAGTTTGTGGCTAATGCAACTAATATGAAGGTTGTTGCAGGTCCTATCGAGGCAACAAGCACAGGAAATGCTCTTTTGCAGTTCTATGCATTAGGAGCTTTAAAAACTATTGAAGAGGCAAGGGGAGCGGTTATAAAATCCTTTGAGCCTAAGGTTTATGAGCCTAAAGATGTTGAAAAGTGGAAAGAAGCATCATTAAGATTTAAAGAAATCTGCAAAATGTTATAATAAAAAAGAAGAGTGCATCGCACTCTTCTTTTTTATGCTTTTTCAAAGCCTACGAGTATTCCGCCTTTTTCGGCGTAAAAGCTGCATAAACCCTTAAGATTATGTATTTCTATCTGCACATTCTCGAACTTTTCCAATATCATATTTTTTAACTGCTCGGCTGATGCTTCATTCTGACAGTGACCGATGCTGATTTTGCCTGAGCTAAAGCCCTCTGATGAAAGAGAGGTTATTAAAGTTTTAAGCGAATGCTTTTCGCCACGGCACTTATGCATTGGCTCAAGTGTCCCTTCAGTGCTTGCTTTTCCGACAATGCATATTCCTGCGATGCCAACAAGCTTAGCTACAACAGGGGAGATTCTGCCGTTGTTTGCAAAGTTTTTAAGAGATTTTAGCATAAAGACAAGGCCTGTCTTTTTCATATACTCCGTAACGCTTGTAACAATCTCCTCGTATTCCATACCGCTTTTTATGCAATCGGCAATTTTTTCAATAATCAATGTAACTTCGGGGCCTGCAGAAAGCGAGTCGAACACGTGCACCCGTTTACCTTCGTTTTCAGATTCGTACATCTTTTTTGCAAGGCAGGCGGAATTGTAGCTTCCTGAAAGACCGCTTGTAATAGTAACGCAAAAGATGTCATCCGCATCATCAAATGCATCAAGCCAGTCGTTAGTGTTGGGGCATGAAGATTTGGATTTTCCTTTGTATTGATATAGAAAGCTTACCATATCATCCACCTGGAGAGAATTATCGTCAACAAATTCTTTTTCGTCAGTAATGATTTTCATAGCTGCGCACGAAAAGTCGATGCTCTCTAAGCTGAAAAGGTCACATGACGAGTCTGCAACAATTTTAATTTTTCTCATAAAGTCCTCCTGTTTTGTAATAAAAGGTATATTTTCTAAAGCTTTAGCACATTGTGTGC
Source organism: uncultured Clostridia bacterium (assembly GCA_937892135.1). Classification (GTDB taxonomy): domain Bacteria; phylum Bacillota; class Clostridia; order UBA1381; family UMGS1253; genus CAKSHP01. The sequence continues at coordinate 3,776 of CALAUK010000176.1, forward strand.
TGTATATTTTAAAACAGAGATTTTTTCTCTGCTTTAAAATAGTATTAAGCTTTTAATCCGTCTAAAATAAATTTAAAGCCGTAGCGGTACCTCTTTAACGCTTCCTCAAGGGGAAGCTTTCTTCCGATTGCATCGGCATTAAACCCGCGCACAAAACACCATATTGCATAGCTTGTCATATCGGTGTCAACTTTTTTTATATAACCCTTTAAGATAGCGTAATCAAGTATTTTTTTGATTTCTTTTATCCACCACTGATAATTTTCGTCTGTAACAGAGTCGTTTTCAAAAACATAGTGTGCAAGGTTTTTTCTCGTTTCGTAAGAAACAATAAGGGTTTTTTCAACCTCATCAATTATCTGCTCAAAAAAATCTTTGTTTTCATCAAAATGAAACTTCAGGCTGTTTCTTACTTCTAACACAGAACGCCTGGAAATTATGTCAAGCACTTCTTCGATATTGTGAAAACGATTATAAAAAACACGGTTTGTTATTTCAAGATAGTTTAAGATTTTGCGCACGTTTATATTATGCGTTCCTATGGTTGAGGCAAGTTTTTCCGTAGCTTCAATGATTTGTTCAGACACTTCGTCACAAATTAATTTATCATCTGCATTAGCCATAAAAACACCTCCTTTAGCACACTGTGTGCTAGAAATATGATACCATATTTATCTGCAATTGTCAAGAGTTTTGCTGACAATAATTGAGAGTATTTGACAATTGTTTTGGTCGTATTCAAAGGCGTGGTAGCAAAAAAAATGCGGAGTAGTGCAAAAAAAGGAGAGGTTAAAATAGCATTAAGAAAGGCGGTGAGCTTATGAACAATAAAAACCTTTGGACAAATTCTGTTGCCACTATCTATCCGATTGACAAAACTTATAAAAAGGATTATAATAAAGGAGGTATCGTACAAAAAAACCAAAATGTTTTTGAAGATGACGAAACTGCAAATTCTGCTATAAATTATCTTTATTCAAATGATAATCTTGATAAAACACAGGGTTTTCTTAAAAACAACGGCTTTCCGTCTGCTGAAGAGCGTCAGTACAACAAGGAAAATTATGGCGAGCAGGAAGAAAGCAAACAAATGCTTGATTTGTTTAAGAATAAATCAGACAGCGTTTTTAATCCAAAGCTTCCTGATGATACTGACCGTGCATTTTTAAAAGGTCTTATGGGAGATAAAGAGGAAGAGAGTGATTATCAGAAGCAGGTATCAAGCGCTAATAGCTCGCAAAGCGAATGGGAAAGAGTTTTCCACGGCTCGCAATTTGAGGATATGTTTAACTCAAATAGTGCAAATGGTAATTCTGACCTTAAATCTAATCTTGAGTATACCGTTAACAACAATCCAAATGCACAACCCGTACTAGCCCGAACATCTAATGTCTCTAAAGGAAAGCCATACGATCTCGTTTCGTTTGATGGTTATACTGACCATATTTATACATCGAAATATAATAAGTATATTGAGGAAGATAAATATTCTGGTAGAATTATTAATATGAAGCGTTATTATGCTGAGAAAGATGGCAAGCGTTATCGAGCAAACAGTTGGGAAACGG
>CALAUK010000177.1 GCA_937892135.1 uncultured Clostridia bacterium
TAAATGCTAAAACCTTAAAGGCAGAGTTTGCCGCGGTATTAGCTAGGCTTTCGGGGAAAGAAAACCCGAACAAAAGAATCGGAGCTACGGACAAAAAGGGCTTTTTTAATGCACTCGACAGCATAAACCTTGAAATCAAAAAAGGCGAAACTGTTGGCATTATAGGCAGAAACGGCGCAGGAAAATCAACTCTTTTAAAGGTTTTATCAAAAATCACAACGCCGACTTCAGGAAATGCTTATATAAAAGGAAGAATAAGCTCTATGCTTGAGGTTGGAACAGGCTTTCACCCTGAGCTTACGGGAAGAGAGAATATATTCTTAAACGGCGCAATCCTTGGAATGACCAAAGAGGAAATAGCCGAAAAATTAGAAGATATTATAGATTTTTCAGAATGCAGAGAGTTTATAGACACGCCTGTTAAGAGGTATTCTTCGGGAATGTATGTAAAATTGGCATTCTCGGTTGCAGCGCATTTAAGCTCTGAAATTCTTATTATGGACGAGGTGCTTGCAGTTGGAGATGCGGCATTTCAGCAAAAGTGCATTGATAAGATGCTTTCTCTTGCAAAATCCGAAAACAGAACGATTTTGTATGTAAGCCATAATATGACAACGATTGAAAAGCTCTGCACACGCGCGATAGTATTAGAAAAAGGAAAAATCATCGCAGATGGCGACACCGAAACTGCCATAAAAGCATACCTTTCCTCAAGGGAAAATGCGGTGTATAAAATGGCTTTTTCAGATGATGGTCACAAGATAAACATAAATTCGCCGATAACCGAGCTTTCGGCGGAGTATATATCAAAATCAATAGATGTTTCAGACGCTGAACCACTCGCGCTTAACCTTTCGTGGAAAAACAAAAAAGATATAGATAACCTTTCAATGAGGCTAACAATTTATGACCACGAAAAGCGCCCCGTTGCAACCTCTGTTTTAGCAGACTTCTATTCAGGCAAGGCGGGCGAAGCGGCATCAAAAACATTATCTTTTGATTTGTCCTCATTAAAGGCAGGCGAATACGAAACAAGGTATTCATTTTTCTACCTTAAGGGAAACATACAAGACCTTTATACTACTATGGGGCTTTCCTTTAACAAGCTTTCAACACTCGAGGAAACAAAGATGAAATGGTATAACAAGGTGTGGGGTGCGATAGAGCTTCCCCCTCCCATAGAAGAATAAAAAAGCGACCCAAGCGGTCGCTTTTTTTAAAATCTGAAATATATAAACGGATTGTAGGTTGAGCTTAAAATGAAGATAACACATAAAACAAAAAGCAAAAGATAAATTATGTTTTCCACCATAAGCAAAGCTCCTTTATTCTCCTTCGGGAGATAAGAAAAAACAGGAAACATAAACACAATTCCAAGAGGGATATATATTATTCCCTTAAGTATATCGACATTTTGAGAAACCATGTATGAAAAGTCGGTCGGCGTAAAGTTAAACATCATGCCTAGCGCCTTTGACATAGCCGAAAAATCAGTTAAGTTAAAAATAACCCAGCCTATAAGCACAAAAAACATACTGTAGCCCCATCTTATAATGCGCGGAAGATGGTTTAAAAGCCTATTTAAAAACAGCTTTTCCAAGAGAAGCAAAATTCCGTAGTATACTCCCCAGATTACGAAGTTCCACGATGCCCCGTGCCACAGACCTGTAAGCGCCCAGACCGCCATTATGTTAAATATAAACCTCGCCTTTTTAACTCTGTTTCCGCCGAGCGGTATATAGACGTATTCTCTGAACCACATTGATAGCGTGATGTGCCAGCGCCGCCAGAAGTCGGTTATGCTCTTGGCAACGTATGGGTATCTGAAGTTTTCGGGA
>CALAUK010000178.1 GCA_937892135.1 uncultured Clostridia bacterium
TCCCGCTTCCTTATTCACAGAACCACCGGCCTTAACATAAAGTCCCTTAGATGATGAGCAAAATCCTAAAGCCGTGCATACTAAAAGTGCGCAAATTCCTATAATTGCCCACGAATAATCAAGCTTCTTTTTTGCCTTAACCTGCATTTTTATCTCTCCCTAAATAAACTTTTCCAACTTCTCGCCAAGCGCCTTATAATAATATAAATACCCCTCATCATTTGGATGAAGCCTTAAGTCCGCAAAAAACTTTGTATCCTTTGGAACAAAATCAAAGCCCGAAATAAAGGTTACATTCTCTAAATCAGAAACTGCTTCTTTTATATCCTCTGTCACATCAGAAAACTTACCATACTCCCTCTCCTCTTCCATATCCTTTCTCCATATCGGAGATAGAGCAAATATTTTTGAATCAGGATAGTTTTTTGAAATATTTTTATAAAAGCCGCACATATTTTTGACTGTTTTTTCTCTTGCCCGTTTGCTCCAGTCATTTGAGCCGTAAGCAACAATTACAAAGTCGGGCGAAAATGAGTCTTTTAATTCTGACAAAGGCTCAAAAAACACCTCTCCGCCAATCGCCTTGTTATACTCTTCAAGGCAGAAATGCCGGCAAATGCGCGACATATATCTGTTTGACGGGCGGAGTGCATCGTAGCCCTGAGTTATAGAATCGCCATAAACCAAAACAGTTTTTTTATCTCTCGCACCCTTAACAAATGCGCCATCGTCTAATAAAATAGTTAAAAGTTCTGCTTTGGCTGACCACGGAAGATAAATTTGAACCTCCTTTTCTCCCTCGCCAAGATTAAAACTTTTTTCAAAAACGCCATCAGGAAATTCCTGTCTTGTGTAGTCTCTTTCAAGTTTTTTATCAGAAAAATTGTCAATATAGCCTATCGTCTCTCCGTCTTTTGTAATGTCTATCGAAAAATAAAACCTTGTTCCCACAGAGGTAATCAAAAATTTTAAAAACAAGCTTTTTGAATCAGTCAAAAAGGAAAGCTTTATTCCCGCAGTTGTCTGCGCCTTATAAAAATATGGCTCATTAGCCTTTTTATAAAGCTCCTCCTGCTCTTTTGTAAAGCGGTGAAAGGCTATTTTCCCGTCTTTTTCTTCAATATATGCCGCTCCCGCAGTAATTTCTTTTATTTTCTCAAAATTCATTTTATATCTCCTTTTTGCAAACCTCACTTACGGGGCAAATTTCACACTTCGGATTTCTTATGCAATACTCTCGCCCTAAAAGCACAAGCCTGTGGCAAAAATCGGAGCTTTCAGAAGGCGGAATAATCTTTAATAAGTCAAACTCAATCTTAGTCGGGTCAGTATTTTTAGTAAGCCCCATTCTTTTAGAAAGCCTTTTTGCATGAGTGTCAACAACGATTGCAGGGAGCTTATAAACATCTCCCCTTATAAGATTTGCAATCTTTCTTCCGACTCCGGGAAGACGGGTAAGCTCGTCAATTTCTCTGGGCACTTCACCTTTAAAATCGTTTAAAATCATCTTCGCCGAGCCTATAATGTTTTTTGCCTTGTTATTGTAAAACCCTGTCGAATGGATATAGCCTTTAAGCTCATTTTCGGAGGCTTTCGCAAAATCCTCTATCGTTTTATACCTTTCAAAAAGAGCAGGAGTTACCATATTAACACGCTTATCAGTGCACTGCGTTGCTAAAATACCTGAAACCAAAAGCTGCCACGCATCAAACCTGAAGTCTAATGAGCACTCTGCATCGGGATATGCCTTTTTTAAAGCCTCGATTAAAAGAAGCGCTCTTTCTTTTTTAGTCATATTCACCCACTCCTCCCCTCATTTTTGCTCGTTTATTATATTATACACCCTAAACATTTAAAATTCAATAAAACTTTTTTTCTTTTTTTCGCTTTTAGACTTGAATTTTTACCCATTAACAGTTATAATGTAGTAGTAATATTTTGTTATTTTTTAAAATATAATATATAATTTGGAGGAATGATTAATGTTTCATTTTGAAAACATGGCAATTGCCGACCCCGAAGTGCACGAGGCCGTGCTTAAAGAAATTTCCCGTCAGCAGAACAAAATCGAGCTTATCGCTTCTGAAAACTTTGTAAGCCGTGCCGTTATGGAAGCTATGGGAAGCCCACTAACAAATAAATATGCAGAGGGTTACCCCGGCAAGCGTTACTACGGCGGCTGCGAGTATGTTGACGTTGTTGAAAATCTTGCTATCGAACGTGCTAAAAAACTGTTTGGTGCAGAACATGCCAATGTTCAACCTCATAGCGGAGCAAGTGCAAATCTCGCTGTCTTTTTTGCTCTGCTTGAAAAACGAGGTCTTATTGGGTGTCCTATGCAGGTATAGTCAATAGTCCGAGTTACAGAGCAACTTCGGGGTAATGGGTCCACGGTAGTAAACTCCTTTCATAAAAATACAGTGTATATTATATCACATAATCTA
>CALAUK010000179.1 GCA_937892135.1 uncultured Clostridia bacterium
CCGTGCTGTCATTGATGGGCTCACCCTCCGTGACACCGGACAGTCCGAAATGCTTATGATACAGGCATTCTCCATCCTGCGAAACATACAGCGAGGCGCCTCCGACCTTACATTCGGCAAAATCGGCAGCCATGGTCTCTTCCAGATTTTTTGCGAGCAGCTCGCGGTCAAGCTTTCTCATATTTTACTTCTCCTTCATACCCCATCCATACGGTGGACGGGGTTGCTATCGTTCTATTTATATTATAACGGCAGCCGGGAATTTCGTAAACCTTTTTTGACGATTTTTTCCTTTTCCTCCGACTTTTTCCGTTGCATCGGCAACGCACCATTTCCCCGTGTATGTGGTATAATAATTAAAAAGGAGGTCATGCATATGAAAATTGCATTTTTTGATACAAAACCTTATGATAAACAATCGTTCCAAAAATATGCAAATGATGACTTGGTTTTTAAGTTTTATGAAACCAAGCTTAACATTGATACAGTCGATTTGGCTCGCGGTTGTGATGTGGTATGTATATTTGTAAATGATACTGCCGATGCCACTGTAATAGACAGGCTGTATGAATTGGGCGTAAAGGTTTTGGCGCTTCGTTGCGCGGGTTATAATAACGTTGACGTAAAACACGCGTATAAAAAAATTCACGTAGTACACGTACCGGCCTACTCACCATATGCCGTAGCAGAGCATACTATGGCGTTGCTTCTTACCTCTATTCGTCGCATACACAAGGCATATATAAGAACAAGAGACCAGAATTTCAGCCTCACAGGGCTTTTGGGATTTGACCTTAAAGGGAAGACCGTGGGCATTATAGGCACAGGAAAGATAGGCAAAGTTTTTTCTGAAATCTGCAAAGGATTTGGAATGAATGTTTTAGGCTACGATTTATACCCTGACGAAAAAACCGGTATTGAATATACTGATTTTAGAGAAATCTGCAAACGAGCGGATATAATTTCTCTGCACTGCCCGCTTACACCCGAAACTAAATATATAATAAACGAGAGAAGCCTTTCTGATATGAAAGACGGAGTAGTTATAATTAACACCTCAAGAGGAAGACTCATAGACTCGGACGCTCTTTTAGAGGCAATTAAAACGGGCAAGGTGGGAGCGGCAGGCCTTGACGTTTACGAAGAGGAATCTGACTTGTTTTTTGAAGACTGCTCGGGTGAGATTCTTCAGGATGATATTTTATCAAGATTATTATCGATGCCTAATGTTTTAATAACCTCGCATCAGGCATTCTTTACGAAAGAGGCGCTCTCTAATATAGCAAAAACAACTATGGATAATGCAAAAGGCTTTTTTGAAGAAGGAAAAAGAGAAAACGAAGTTAAATAAAGATTAAAAGTCAGGGCGAAGCCTTGACTTTTTTTGATTGTTGGTGTATTATATTTTGTGTGTTTTAAATGATATTCAGAAAGGATATGAAAAAAATGAGTGAATGTAGTCATAACTGCTCAACTTGCGGTGAAAATTGTGGACACAGAGAGGCGGAAAGTCTTCTTGCTCCCGCAAATGAGCTTTCAAAAATAAAAAAGGTAATTGCAGTTGTAAGCGGAAAAGGCGGCGTTGGAAAGTCTATGGTAACATCTCTTATGGCTGTGATGGCTTCTAAAGCGGGTCTTAAAACCGCTATTCTTGATGCTGATATCACGGGCCCGTCAATTCCTAAGGCATTTGGAGTAAAGGAAAGAGCAACAGGCTGTGAGCAGGGGATTTATCCTGCTGAAACAAAAGGCGGAATAGAGCTTATGAGCATAAATCTTCTTTTGGAGGATGAAACTTCTCCTGTTATCTGGAGAGGCCCTGTTATTGCAGGAACTGTTAAGCAGTTCTGGACAGATGTTATCTGGGGTGATGTTGATTTAATGTTTGTTGACTGTCCTCCGGGAACAGGCGATGTTCCGTTAACAGTTTTTCAGTCTATTCCAATTGACGGAATTATCGTTGTAACATCTCCTCAGGATTTGGTTTCAATGATAGTTGGTAAAGCGGTAAAAATGGCGAAGATGATGAATATTCCTATTGTGGGAATAGTTGAGAACATGAGCTATTTTACATGTTCTTCATGTGGAGAAAAGCATTATATATATGGTGAAAGCCATATTGAAGAAGTGGCAAGCGAGTACGGAATTGAAAATATTTCTAAAATTCCGATTAATCCTTCTCTTGCAAACAAAGTGGATATGGGTCTTATTGAAGAAGCAGACGGAGACTATCTTGATAACCTTCTTGAAAAGATTAAAAACAATTAAGAAAAAGGAGCGGATTTTCCGTTCCTTTTTTAAATAAATATTGATTTTTTTCAAATATCGTGGTAAAATAGTTTGCGTTGAGGTAAAAAGAAAAAATTAATATAAGCGGATATGGCGGAATTGGCAGCTTCGAAACCGAGCGCTGCCGGTGGCAGAGAAAGCGAGGTAGAGAAGGCGCAGCGGTCAAAATCTTTGATTTTGGGCACCGCAAACCGTATCGCGGGCGCGGCTGCCTTGAAAAAAATTAATATAAGCGGATATGGCGGAATTGGCAGACGCGCATGGTTCAGG
>CALAUK010000180.1 GCA_937892135.1 uncultured Clostridia bacterium
AAAATAGAAGAGTATAAAAGTATTTATTGCACATAATGATAAAGAAAAAAAGAAGGTGAAAATATGAAGAAAATTATTGTTAAAAATTCTGCTCCGCTTAAAGGAAGCGTTAAAATAAATGGCGCAAAAAATGCTGCACTACCGATTCTTGCGGCGTGTATTTTATGTGAGGGAGAGTGCGTGATAAAAAATGTGCCTCGTCTTTCAGATATTGATATAATGGAAAAGATTTTGCTTGATTTAGGCGTCTCTGTGAGGCGCGAGGCTGATGTGTTTTATATTGATGCTAAAAAAATCAAAAAAAGCAGTTCCCCTTATGAATTAGTGTCAAAAATGAGGGCTTCATTTCTTGTTATGGGGCCGCTGCTCGCAAGAACGGGAAAGGTATCATTAAGCCTTCCTGGAGGATGTCAGATAGGAGTAAGACCCGTTGATTTACACCTTAAAGGTTTTTCTTTACTGGGAGCGGAGATAAAAAACACTCACGGAGCTATAACCGCAAGTGCAAAGCATCTTACAGGGAATAAAATTTATCTGGATTTCCCAAGCGTTGGCGCAACTGAAAACATAATTATGGCAGCAGTGTTATCTGATGGAATAACGGTTATTGAAAACTGCGCAAGCGAGCCAGAAATTATAGATTTAATTAATTTTTTAAATATGTGTGGTGCAAATGTAAGCTATTCGGGAAGCAAGAGTATAAAAATAAAAGGCGTAAAGAGACTTTCAGGATGCGAGTATTCGATTATACCTGACAGAATTGAGGCAGGAACATTTATGCTTGCAGCTGCTGTTACCAAAGGCGATATAACGGTAAATAATGTTATAGCAGAGCACTTAAAGCCTGTTACGGCAAAGCTTAGCGAAATGGGGGCAGAGGTTTATGAAAAAAAGAATTCTGTAAGAGTAAAAGCCAATGGTAAGCTTAAAAATACTGACGTAAAAACTCTTCCTTTCCCGGGATTTCCAACTGATATGCAGTCGCAGATGGCAGTTTTAATGAGTCTTTGCGGAGGCACGTCGGTCGTTATTGAAACTATATTTGAAAACAGATTTCAATATGTTTCAGAGCTTAACCGAATGGGAGCTAAAATAAAGATTGACGGAAGAAGTGCAATAGTTGAGGGAGTAAGCTCTATGACGGGCGCAAAGGTTAATGCGACAGATTTAAGAGCGGGAGCGGCACTGGTTTTAGCAGGTCTTGCCGCAAAAGGCGATACGGAAATAGGACAGATTGAGTATATAGACAGGGGATATTGCAATTTAGTTGGAAGATTAAAAGAACTTGGAGCGGATATAGATATAATTAATGATTAAAAAAGCGGCATAAGCCGCTTTTTTTTATTAAAATATAAAGACCCCACTGTGCCGTAAAAAACCTTTATTTAACCTGCTAAAGCAGGTGGGCAACCGCCTTTATGCCTCGCGCTTCCTTCGTCCGATAAATCGGGAGGCCTGCAATCCTCATAAAGAGCCGGAATCCCTTAAAAAATGTGTTGGTAAAATAAATGGTTTGGTTTACGCACACCGCAGGGCTACATATAAAGTATATCACAAAACAGTTAAAATATCAATTAAAAGATAAAAAACATAGTCTTATTCTTCAATATCTTCCTGTCTTGCCACAAATTCTGAAAAAGCATTTTCAAGCTCGTCGTCATCTTCAATAACAACCAAGTTGTCGTCGCCATTATTGTCTGTTTCAACTCTGAAAATAACAACCTCGTCATTTTCTTTGCCATCGGGAAGAACCTCTAACAAAACTATGTAGATTTTTCCGTCAAGCTCTAAAGTGTCAAGATGTTCGAAGGGAATTTCAGTTCCGTCCTCGTCAAAAAGTGTGATGATGTTTGATTCTTCTGCCATATTAAAATTCTCCTTTGTTGTTTTTGTTTTATTTTATAAAAAATTTTAAAATAAGTCAATGGTAATTTATCGCAAAAGCGCAAGAGTTTCCATAATGTTTCGTGCACAGATTAGCTCAATGGACAAGTTCTTTTTTAAAGCGGAAACTGCCTTTTCATTCGCTTTTGGTATTATGCACTGCTTAAAACCAAGCTTTTCAAGCTCGGTAAGTCTTTTTTCAATGTTACTAACGGCACGAAGCTCTCCTGTAAGACCGATTTCACCGATAAGGACTGTGCCGTCGGGGATAACAAAATCGCGCCTTGCTGAAGCGATAGCACAAGCGACAGCTAAATCCGCGGCAGGCTCATCTATTTTAAGTCCGCCTACAACATTAACATAAGCGTCATAATCTGAAAGATTAATGCCTACGCGCTTTTCGAGCACTGCAATAAGCATCGCTATACGATTATAATCAACGCCTGTTGAAGTTCGCCTGGGCATACCAAAATTTGTTTTTGTAACAAGCGCCTGAACCTCGGCTAAAATAGGGCGGCTGCCCTCCATAGTGCAGACAACAGATGTTCCCGATATGTTTTCGGGTCTGCCCTCCAGAAACATTACAGATGGGTTTTTAACCTCGCAAAGACCTGTGTCATGCATTTCAAAAACGCCAATCTCGTTAGTTGAACCAAATCGGTTTTTTGCACTGCGAAGTATTCTGTAGCACTGATGCCTCTCGCCCTCAAAGTATAAAACACAATCGACCATGTGCTCTAAAACCTTAGGGCCTGCAATTCCTCCGTCTTTTGTGACGTGACCTACAATAAAGATTGATATACCGCACTCTTTTGCGTAGCGCATAAGAGTCATTGTTACCTCGCGAACCTGAGATACACTTCCTGCCGCAGAGGTAATTGCCCCTGAGTACATAGTCTGGATTGAGTCTATAATAACTATTTTTGGCTTAAGCTCGTCTAGGTTTTTTGTTATTATATCAATATCAACCTGAGAGGAGATATAAAGGTTGTCGCCGTTTATATTAAGTCTGTCAGCACGCATTTTAAGCTGACGATTTGACTCTTCTCCTGAAAAGTAGCAAACAGTATGGTCTTTAGTAAGGTTTGCCAAAACCTGCAAAAGAAGAGTTGATTTTCCTATGCCGGGTTCACCTGCAACCAAAACGAGTGAGCCCTCGACAAGACCACCGCCTAAAACACGGTCAAATTCGCTTATTTTAGTTAAATAGCGGTTTTCTGTGTCTGACTTAATGTTATTTAAAGTTTCAGGTTTTGTGTAGTTTAAAACAGAAGAAGTTGCTTTGCCTGAAACCTTTGTTACTTTTTCTTCTTCAACCAGTGAGTTCCATGCGCCGCAGGCGGGGCATCTGCCAAACCATTTTGAAGATTCATTTCCGCATTCACTGCAGAAAAATGCATTTTTAGTATTCTTCATTTTTATATCCTCAAATTACTCAAAAAGTACGGTTATAACATTTTTGTCGATAAGAGTGTTTTTGCCTGAGTCAAATAAGTACAAAGAAGCGTTACAGTTTACATCTGCATCTTTATAGTATAAAACTGTGCTCGCGGCTCTCTGATAGAATTTGTTTCTTACACTGATTTCAGATTCTGTAAGAGATGCCTGATACTGATCAAAGAAATAGGGCATAAGACTTACTTTATCTTTTAATGCGTAATTATTCTCGCCTTTATTGTAAATGTTATAGATATTAAGATTTGATGTAAAATCTTTTTCAATAAAATCTGTTGTATACATAACACAAGTGCCATCTGCTGAAAGTCTGTAGCTGTCAAGCTTTGCATCTTTAATTATGTCTGAAACCTTTTTTGATTTTTTTGTGTAGCATTTAAGAGAAGAAGTCTTAGCTTCTTCGTTTATATCTGTTTCAAAAACTACTGCATTTCCGCTTTGAGCGCAAGCCATATTATCAACATTTTCTGCAATTTTATCAGGGTCAGTTAGCTTGCCTTTTTTAAACTCTCTTGTGTATAGTGTGCCATCTGAGATGTAGTAAAAGGTTTTATAATCAACAGAACGCCAGATATCAACGGGGGATTTTACCTCTGCCAATGTTACTGCCTCATTTAGTTCGGGAGTTTTCAAGAACACGGGGTATGAATTGCTTTCTTCCTCGTTTGTGCGGGCAAAGATATAATACTCGTTTTCAACATCTATATTTGTAAAGCCTAAGAAGTTGTCAGAAATAAGAATTGGTTCTTTGCCTTGTGATACGCTGAAAGCAGAGTAATTACCAACGTTTGAGTCTATATAAACAAATTTAGAAGTTCCTTTTTCAGAAACATATACTCCGGTGGGAGAAACGCTTTTTCCGTATGAAGCTATTTTCATATCTTCATATTTAATCACATTTACTGAATGCTTTAAAATTTCACCTGTTGCATCTGTTTCTGCTACAGTGTAGATTAAAGAGCCGTCGTTTGCAAGTGAATGAATGCGGAAATTTTTAATATTTTCCAACACAAGTGCTTTTGAGTTTTCTTTAATCTTTGTAATCATAAGTCCGCCGGTTTTCTTTTCGGGGTTATGCTCTGAGTAAGATGCAACATATTCGCCATTGGGACTTAAAAAGAAGTCTGTCTGCATTGCATAAAGACTTTGGGCGATGCAGATGCTTTCACCGGTGTCTATATTTTTCACATACAAATCAGCGTATACTTCGTCATTTTCAATGGTCAGGTTTTTCATATAAAGTGCAGTTTTTCCGTCATCTGAAAGCTTTAAATACTTGTATTCGTCCTCAACTACAACATTTTCATCAACTAAAACAGATGTTTTGTAGTCTGTTGTTGCATATAAAGAGCCGGTGTACTTTTCTGGCACAAAGTCTTTTATAAAATACATTACTTTTTTATCTTTGGACTGAAAAGCAAGCTTGTTATAGTTGTGAGAACGGTCTATAATACCGCTTTTGTACATATCTCCGCTTAAGTTTACAGCTTCACCGCTCCCGTCAGATGATTTTGCATATAGCTCTCCGTCTTTAACATAAACTATCGGAAGCTCATTTCTGTTTTCTGCAATAATAAACTTTTCAGTATCAATATCTTTATACTCATTTTTTATTGCATTTAAAGAAGATTTCTGATTAAAAGGACCTGAGCCGTTAAAAGATAAAGCAAAAATAAGAACAAGTGCTAAAAGGAGCAATGCACCGCCTGAAATATAAATGATGTTTTTAGTTTTCTTTGGTAAATTTTTAAAATCCTCAAGAGTAAATTTTTTCAATTTTATGACCTCCAGTTCTTATTCGGCAGCGGGTGGCTGCGAAGTTTCGTCAGTTTCTGCATTTTCTGTGTCCTCGGGTAAAATTATTGGATTACCGTTTTCATCAAGCAGAATTTCTTCTTCTGAATGCGTTTTACATTCGTCCGTAGGCAGATTATCCGATTTGAAGTATTCAAAAGACTTGGTGGGACAAAGCTCTGTCGCCAAAAAGCCTGTCTCTGCGCAAACCTCTCTTGTTACAACACCATCGGGGACATTTCCGTCAAAAAATCTTTTTGCCTTTTCTGAAGAGGAAAAGTTTGAATAAACATTTCTCATAACAGAAGTCCATATATTACCGCTCGGGTTTCCTGATGCATAAACTGTTCGTCTGTCATCGTAACCGTACCACACAGCACCGACATAGTGAGGTGTTATACCAATAAACCAACGGTCAGAGTCGTTATCTGTTGTTCCTGTTTTTGCGCCTGTCGGCACTCCGGGAATTTTAGCGTAAGAAGCAGTACCCTGAGGGTCTGTTACGCTTTGAAGCAGTGAATTCATAACGAAAGCTGTGGACTTGCTTATAGCACGCTTTCCTTTTTCTTCTCTGTTATCCAAAATAACATTTCCGTTAAAATCAACAACGTGTGTATAAAGGATTGGTTTGTAATATGTTCCGCCATTAACGAATGGAGAGTAAGCTGCACAAAGCTCGTCTACTCTTACTCCGTTTGTAAGACCGCCTAAAGCAAGTGGGGCAGGACCTTTGTCGTTTTCGGAAAGTGTCGTAATTCCAAAGCTGTTTTTTAAATATTCATAAGAATTACCAAAACCAACCTTTTCAACTATCTGAACGGCTGTCGGGTTTTTTGACCTCTGGAGAGCATACTTTGCAGAAATTTCTCCTGAGTATGTGCCGTCATAGTTTTTGATTGTGTGATTGTTTACCGTTGTGTAGGCAATATCCTGCACGGGTGTTGCAGGATTTATAATTCCCATTTCAATAGCGGGAGCGTAAACTGCAATCGGTTTTATTGTTGAACCCGGCTGACGGGGGTCAGTATAAACACGGTTAAATTTAATTCCTTCTTCTCCAACCTTGCCCAAACCGCCTGTAAGACCTCTTACCTGACCTGTGTACGGGTCTATAATAACTATTGCAGACTGAGCATCAGTTCCTGTCTGATAATTCTGATAAACGGTTTCAATTGCATTTTGAACTCTCGGTTCAAGCGTTGCATAAACCTTAAGACCGCCTGTTTTTAAATAATCAGTTGCCTCTTCATAGGAAAGGCCTTTTTTATCTACCAAATCTGTTTTAAGCTGCTCTATTAACATCTGCTCAAAATAGGGATAATCGTAATTTGAACCTATTGTGTCTGATTCGCCTTCTTTTTTGATAAACTCTGTTTCAGTAGCTATCAGGGTCTCATATTCGTCTTTTGAAATTTTGTCAAACTCATACATCTTTTTTAAGACAGAGTTTCTTCTTTTCATAAAGGCATCTTTGCATTTTTCATTAAACGGATTATATGTTGCGGGGCTTTGAGTAAGTCCTGCTATTGATGCACTTTCAAGCACTGTAAGGTCTTTTGGCTCTTTGCCGAAATAAATCTTTGATGCAGCCTTTATTCCATATGCACCGTTACCAAAATAAACTACATTAAGATATGTTTCAAGAATTTCATCTTTGCTGGCATTGTTTTCAACATTAAGAGCCCGTAAAATCTCGGTTATTTTTCGTTGCCATGCTCTTTCATCGTTTCGGGTAAGGTTTTTAACAAGCTGCTGTGTTATTGTACTTCCACCGCCGGCATCGGAATTGCCGAAAGCAAAGTTTACAACAGCCTTTGCAGTTCCTAAAAAGTCTACGCCGTTATGGTAGTAAAAACGCTCGTCCTCGATGCAGACGATAGCATCTTTCATAGACTGGGGGATTTCAGAGAATGAAACGTTTTCTCTGTTCATATCATACATTAAAAACCAGTCTTTCTCTTCACCGTTTTCGTCTGAAATAATAACTCTTGTAGTATGGGGAAGGGCAAAATCATCTATATCAAACTTTGCCTCAAAGGTAGTCATTCCCAGAAAACTGCATGCAACAAAGCCGGAGCCTATAATAGCACCCAGCATAAGAGTTATTAAAAATATTTTCAAAAAAAGTCTTTTTTGATTCATACTTATCACCCGTTTAATCATTATTATATTAATTCTAACACATAAACGCTTAAAAATAAAGCAAAATAAGAAATTTTCTCATATCTTTTTTTATTTTAACATATTTTTCTTTAAAATGCACTAATAATTTGAAAAAAATCTTGAATAAATTACAAAAAAGTGTTGCACTTTAAAAATATGTGTGTTATAATAATTATGGTAATAAAATATTTTATGGTAAAGAGTGGGTCCCGGCCCACTCTTTAGTATTGTAATAAGAAACTTTAAAGAGGTGATTTGATGTCTAAAATTGAAGAGATAATTTTTGAAATGGCACAAAAGATTGCCGAGAGTTTTGGTTTCGAGATAGCCGATGTCGAATATAAAAAAGAGGGCTCTGATTATTTTTTAAGAGTTTATATCGACAAGGAAGAAGGCTATATCGGCATTGATGATTGCGAAAAGGTTTCAAAAGAGCTTTCCGATAAGCTTGACGAGAAAGACCCGATTAAAGAAGCGTATATCTTAGAGGTGTGCTCTCCGGGTATTGACAGAAAGCTTAAAAGAGACAAAGACTTTATAAGATTTATGGGAAGCGAAGTTGATGTTAAGGTTTTTAAACCGCTTGACGGAAAAAAAGAATTCTCCGGTGTGCTTGTAGCGTACGAAGATGGCGTGGCAACAATTGAATGTGAAAACAATAAGTATAATATAAAAAAAGACGAAGCAGTTTACATTAAACTTGCGGTTAAGTTTTAAAAGGAGTGGAAAGAAAAAAATGAAAAAGGTTACTAAGAAAAAGAATTATGCAGGAGACAGTCAGGAATTAATAGCGGCATTAGAGGCATTGTGCGCTGAAAAGAGAATACCCAAGGAAGTGTTGTTTGAGGCGTTGGAAACAGCGCTTATTTCAGCATACAAAAGAAATTTTGCATCTGCACAGAACGCTTTGGTTGACATCAACCGTGAAACAGGCGTTATAAAGGTTTGTGCTCAGAAAGAAGTTGTCAAAGAGCTTGAAAATGATATGACACAAATCACTTTAGAAGATGCAAAGAAGATTAAAGGAGATTATAGCTTAGGCGATATAGTTAATATTGAGGTAACTCCCGCAAACTTCGGCAGAATTGCAGCGCAGACAGCAAAACAGGTTGTTACACAGCGTATAAGAGAAGCTGAAAGAGGAAACATTTTATCTGAGTATGCAGACAGAGAAAATGATATCATTGTCGGCACAGTTCAGAGAATTGAAAAGGGAAAGGTTTTCCTAAGCATCGGAAACACTGAGGCTCTTTTGAATCAGACTGAGCAGGCTCCCGGCGAGACATATAATTTCCATGACAAGATAAAAGTGTACATCTTAAAGGTTGAGAGCGGCGCGAAAGGTATTTCTATTCTGGTTTCAAGAGTTCATGCAGGTCTTGTTAAAAAGCTTTTTGAGGCTGAAGTTCCCGAAATTGCAGACGGAACAGTTGAAATTAAAGGAATTTGCCGTGAGGCAGGTTCAAGAACAAAGATAAGCGTTTACTCAAATGATGAAAACGTTGACGCTCAGGGCGCATGTATCGGTGCTCAGGGAAGAAGAGTTCAGATAGTAAGCGATGAAATCGGCGGAGAAAAGATTGATATTATCAAGTGGAGCAGCGACCCGAAAGAATACATCGCAGCAAGCTTAAGTCCGTCTGAGGTTGTAAGTGTTGATATTGACGAGGAGACTAAGTCTGCTAAGGTAATTGTTCCTGACAGTCAGCTTTCTTTGGCAATCGGTAAGGCGGGTCAGAATGCGCGTCTTGCAGCAAAGCTTACAGGCTGGAAGATAGACATTAAAAGCGAGAGCGGAGCAGTTTCTTCCGAAGCAGAGGAATAATTAAGGCGGTGTTTTGATGAAGAACACAGTAGAAAGAACCTGCGCGGTTTGCCGAAAAAAGATGGCTAAGGAAAGTCTTTTAAGAATAGTGTTGAATAAAGACAATGAAGTTTTAATAGACTATACAATGAAAAAAGACGGCAGAGGCGCATATATTTGTAAAAACGAAGAGTGTTTTAAAAGTGCAAGAAAAAAATCTGCGTTTGAAAGAAGCTTTAAGAAAAATATTGATAAAGCTATCTATGATGAGCTTGAAAACTTATAAAAGAGGTTTTTAAAATGAAAAAAGATTCAGTTTTATGGCTTATAACACTTGCAAGAAAAGCAGGCAAGGTAGAAGTTGGTGCTTTTCTTTCCGAGAAAGCAATAAAGGCTAAAAAAGCAGAGTTAGTCATAGTTGCCAAGGACAGCGCAGACAACACTAAAAAAGCATTTTACGACACTTGTAAATTCTATAAAACAGAAATTTTTGAATACGGAACAAAAGATACGCTCGGTCAGTTTACGGGCAAGGAAAATGTGTCAGTTGTTGCGGTAACGGATAAAAATTTCGCGAACGGAATGAGAAAAGGGCTTAACGAGCCAAAATAAGTGGGAAATTAAGAGAAAGCGCCGGTTTTGTTTTTGCCACCCCGGCGGAATGGAGGTCATATATGTTACAAAAAATCAGAGTGCATGAAGTTGCAAAGAGTTTAAATTTAAAAAGTGCGGAGCTGTTGGATTTGTATGCTGCTAACGGTATTGTATTGAAAAACCATGCGGCAACACTTGACGAAGAACAGCTAAGCCTTATTTTTGAGTACTATACCAGAAAGTTTGCTTTGCCTGAGGGTGAAGTTGATATGTCAATCTTTAAGGGTGTTATGAAAAAAGAAGAAAAAGCACCTGAGGTTAAAGAAGAAAAGACAGAAGTTAAGAAAGAAGAAAAAGCTTCCGAGTCAAAAGAAGAGAAAAAAGAAGAGGAATTTAAGTCAGACGAGCCCATTTCAAGAAAGATGAGAAGAATCGACACACGTCAGACCGTTGTTGATATGTCTAAGCTTGACAATGAGCGTATAGAAGAGCTTGTTCCTGAAAACATCAAAGCTGACAATGTTGTTAAAAAGCAGAAGATTAAAAAGGCAGCACAGAGACAAAAGGACAATAAGTTCAATCAGTCTAAGATGGCAGCTCCTCAGAAAAAGGAAATGCCCAAGCCTCAGATATTAAAGGTTAGCATTCCCGATGAAATTTCAGTTGGAGAGCTTGCTTCAAGAATGAAAAAGCCTGCAACAGAAATTATTAAAAAGCTTATGCTTTTGGGAATTATGGCATCAGTAAGCCAGGTTATAGACTTTGACACAGCCTCTTTAGTGGCAGAAGAGCTGGGCGCAGTTGTTGAAAAGGAAATCGTTTTATCTAATGAAGATATTTTGTTAAAGGAATATGAAGTGGAGGACAAAGAAGAAGATCTAAAAGAGCGTTCTCCTGTTGTAGTTGTTATGGGACACGTTGACCATGGTAAGACCTCACTTTTGGATGCTATACGTGAAACCCATGTTGCCTCCGGAGAAGCCGGCGGTATTACTCAGCATATCGGTGCTTACAGAGTAAACATTAACGGAAGAGGAATAACATTTCTTGATACACCCGGTCATGAAGCGTTTACAGCTATGCGTGCCCGTGGTGCTCAGGTAACAGATATTGCTATTCTGGTTGTTGCAGCAGATGATGGTATTATGCCTCAGACGGTTGAGTCAATCAACCACGCTAAAGCTGCCGGCGTATCTGTT
>CALAUK010000181.1 GCA_937892135.1 uncultured Clostridia bacterium
CAGAGAAATTATGAGCAGTTTTGATGCGGAGGACGAAGACAGGCTGGCGCCTTTCGAGGACGACAAATTATAAAATGCTCAAATTTAACAAGTTTAAGGCTTAGGAGGCTCTGCTCTCCTCGGCTTTTAGGTGGTATTATGAATTTTACAGAAAAAAAGCCTGTTATTGTTGTTTTAGGGCCGACTGCATCGGGAAAAACGAGCCTTTCTATTGAAATTGCAAAAAGGTATAATGGCGAAATTATCTCGGCAGACAGTATGCAGATTTATAAATATATGGACATAGGAACTGCAAAACCCGATGAGGAGGAAAAAGAGGGAATAGTGCATCATATGATAGATGTCGTTTTGCCGTCTGATTCATACTCGGTTTATGACTATGTTAAAGAGGCAAAGGAGAAAATATCTTCTTGTCATAAGAGAAATGTTTTGCCCGTTGTTGCGGGCGGAACGGGGCTTTATATAAATCATCTTATATATAATATTAAGCTATCTGAAAGCTCAGGCGATGAAAAAATAAGAGAAAGCCTTTTAAAAAGGCAAGAAGAAGAGGGAATAGAAGTTCTTTACGAAGAGCTTATAAAAATTGACCCGATTTCAGCGGAAAAGATTCATATAAACAACACAAAAAGGGTTATCCGCGCGCTTGAGGTTTATTACTCTACGGGAAAAACTATGGCAGAGCAAAACGAAAATTCAAGAAAAGAAGATCCTGAGTATAACTACATTATGCTTATGCCGAATCACGAAAGAGAAGTTTTGTATGAAAGAATAAACGAGCGTGTTGATGTTATGATTAAAAAGGGCCTTGAAGAAGAGGTAAGAGGTCTTCTTAATATGGGCTACGATAAAAGCCTTAACTCAATGCAGGCGATAGGCTATAAGGAAATGTTTTCATATATAGACGGCGAGGACACACTCGATAGTGCCATCGAAAAGATAAAACAAAACACAAGGCGCTATGCAAAAAGGCAGCTTACGTGGTTTCGCGGGAATGTAGAAAAGAAGATTTTAACAGGTGATATAAAAGAAGAGGGCTTAAGAGAAGCCGAAAAATTTTTAAAAAATTGTTAAAGGTTGACTAAATAAGCCTTTAAAAGAAGAGAAATTTGACTAAAATACTGGATATTACGGAAGATAATTAAAAAAACATAAAAAAGTTTGAAAAAACTATTGAAATTTAAAAAATAGTGTGCTATAATACTGGTTGTGTCTCAGAAATATTTTATGTATATTTCAAAGAGTGAAAAGTTTTTATGGTACATATAAACAGAGAAAATGGCTGCTTTTTTCTGTTTTGAATAATTTTTCACAGATTAAAAAAGTAAAATTTTTTGATTTATTTCGGAGGTGAAAACAAATGCCAAATATTAAATCTGCAAAGAAGAGAGTTTTGGTTTCTCAGTCAAAGGCTCTTAAGAATCAGATGATTAAATCTGCACTTAAGACTTATATTAAGAAGTTTGAGTCTTTGGTTTCTGAGGGTAACCGTGAGGAAGCTGAGAAAGCTTTTAACTTCACAGTTAAGAAGATTGACCAGGCTATGGCAAAGGGAATTCTTAAGAAGAATACTGCTGCAAGAAGAAAGTCTAAGCTTGCACTAATGCTTAACAAAATGGCGTAAAAAAAGTTTGTTGAGTCAGGGTATATCCTGAAAGGATATGCCCTTTTTTTGTAAAATTGAACAGGTGGCAGAATTTCTGCCTAAATAGAGCTTGACAAAGCGGAGATCAGGAGGGTTAATTATGTCAAGACCTGCAAAAAACAGAGTTGTAAGTTCCTTGCCGGCCTTTACGGGCTTTAAGCCTGAGGAGGAAAAGGGTGCTCGGGGAGAGAAGATTGTTATGTCCGTTGAAGAATACGAGGCAGTAAGGCTTATAGACAGCGAGGGTTTAACTCAGGACCAGTGCGCGGAAAAGATGATTGTTTCCAGGACTACTGTTCAGAGAATTTACAAAAGTGCAAGGACAAAGCTTGCTAAAATGCTTGTAAGCGGAGCATCGCTTAAAATTGAGGGCGGCTCGTTTAGTTTAAAAGAATAAAAAAAGTCGGGTGAACACCCGGCTTTTTTTATAAACTACTTGTAAGTCTGATTTTTTTGTGATATACTGAATCAGTAAACTCTTAACCTGAAAGGAGTATCGGTTATGAAAAAAGAAGAAAAACTAAATATGACTCCCGAGGAGATTAAATACGAAAGAAAAATGTTTGTAAGGCAGACGGTGCTGCCGCTTATAATTATAGTAGTAAACTTTTCTCTTGCTATGCTTATTTTATACTGGTCGCACACATGGGGAAAGATTAACTATCAGTCAAACTCCAACTTCAGCGACGGACGTATTACGGTTTCTGACGAGGGCAAGTGGTTTTTGATGGACGAAAACGGCGAGAAAAGAAGCGACGGCTATTCTGCTATGGGTACCTCAAGATATGATATGATTGCCGTAAGAAATGATGAGGGAAAATGGGGATACATAAATAAATACGGCGAAGAGGTTGTAGAGTGTATTTATGAAGAAGCCGGCCATTTCGGAAGAAGCGGACTATCCCGTGTTAAGAAAGACGGAAAATATCTTTACATAAACGAAGAGGGCGAAAAGCAGTTTGACAAAGAGTTTAACTACGCTGAGGATTTCGGCGAGCATAATATAGTAAGAATTAAAACCGATAACGGCATCGGTCTTATGAATACTTTAGGAGATTATGTTATTGAGCCGGGCGAATATGCTGACATTGGCGAAGTGTCTTTAGAAAACGGATATGTTGCAGTAAAGGGCGCTAACGGACTTTGGGGTTATGTTGACAGCCAGGGAATTTCCATTATAGGCTGCAGATACACAAAAGCTTTTCCCTTTAGCTACGGCTGTGCTATGGTTACAAACGAAGAGGGGCTTTTCGGCTTTGTTACAAAAGACGGTGGCGAGATAGTTCCCTGTAAGTACACAAATGCAAGAGACTTTACAGTTGCACAGTATGCTGCAGTATGTAATGAAGAGGGAAAATGGGGATATATTGATATTTACGGAAAAGAAAAGGTTCCCTGTCAGTTTAAAGACTGTTTGGATTTTACGGGCGACGAGAGCGCCGCAGTATGCGGTGAAGACGGAAAATGGGGATATATTAAAAATAACGGAACATATATAATTGAGCCTAAGTTTAAAAGGGCAAACCCGTTTTCTGATATAAGTAACATCGCCGCTGTTCAGAAAGACGACGGCAAGTGGATTTATATATCAAGAAAAGAAAAGCAGATTATAAAAGAAGAGTTTGACTATGCAACTTCGTTTGACACTAACAGCATTGTTGTTGTCGGCGTTAAGGTAGATGGTAAGATGCAGTATGCTGTTATTGACGAGGACGGAGAGAAAGTTGTTGACTACGGCGAGTATGACGAGATAACAGTTTATGCAAATAACGAGGTTGTAGCCAAAAAAGGCGACAAATATTCATTTATATCAGAAAAAGGAAATGTTATCGCAGAGGGTATTTCAGACTTTAAGCCCGCAGGCGGAGTTGTAATAAGAAAATAGTATCAAGCCACCGGTTATACGGTGGCTTATATAATGTGTACGAAAAAATAATAATGAGCGCATAAAAAAATGCATTTTTCGCCGAAATTTATGCTACGCTATTGACAAAATGAGTTATGTGATATATACTGTATTATGTCATACAAGGGTGTGATTTTCGGGCATCAGAGCGCTTTTGTGGCTCAGGTGTCTTTTTTGCGGAAAAAATCAGCTCTAAAATATAAAAAAGAGGAGGAAAGTGAAGTGTTTGTCACATATGATATTAAACCAAAAATCAAGTGTGTGGCCCTTTATTTCCTTTTTTGTTTTTTATATGAGAGTTTTTATTTCATTTTGCCACCCGGTATTAAAAAGGGAAAGGCTTTTCGTGGTATTTTAAATGAGGCGCAATTTTTTGTCTGATTTTTAAAATTGCTTTTATTATACATTTAAAATACTTTGTGATTATTTACAAAACAAGTTAAATAGTGTATAATAGAAAGCAGAGAAGTTTTTAATTTTTCTGCTTTTTGTGTATATAAATAAATTACTTTCAGATACAGAATAAACAGGAGGGTATGAATATGGCGAAAACTGCTTATCTTATACTTGAAAACGGCACTGTTTTTAAGGGAAAAAGCTTTGGCTATGAAAAAGAAGTAACCGGCGAAGTCGTTTTTTCAACTTCAATGTCAGGTTATCTTGAAGCGATTACTGACCCCGCATCTTTCGGGCAGATTATTGTGCAGACATTTCCGCTCGTTGGAAATTACGGAGTTATAACTAAAGACGCTGAGGGCGATAAGGTTTATGCAAGTGCATATATCGCAAAAAGCTGGTGTGAACATCCGTCTAATTTCAGAAGCGAGGGCGATTTTGATAAATACTTAAAAGATAATGAAATTCCCGGTCTTTATGATATTGACACAAGAAAGCTTACAAAGATTGTCCGCGCGGCAGGCGTTTTAAACGGCAGAATCTGCTATTCAGATGAGAACTTAGACAGCGTGATAAAAGAGATAAAGGAATTTAAGATAGAAAATCCCGTTATGGCTGTTACTTCAAAGGAGACAGAAGTTTTCTCTGCTGAAAAGGAAAAGTACAGAGTTGTTTTAATGGATTTCGGCGCAAAGAAAAACATTATAA
Organism: uncultured Clostridia bacterium; assembly: GCA_937892135.1. GTDB lineage: Bacteria > Bacillota > Clostridia > UBA1381 > UMGS1253 > CAKSHP01. Next base: position 4,656 of record CALAUK010000181.1, read on the forward strand.
GAGAGCTTTTAAAAAGAAACATCTCTGTTATAAAGGTTCCGGCGGACACTTCCGCTGAAAAGGTTTTAGAATATAAGCCTGACGGAATTATGTTATCCTCCGGCCCCGGAGACCCGAGAGAAAATGAGAGTATCATAAAAGAGGTTAAAAAGCTTTCAGATTCAAAGCTTCCCATGTTTGCGATAAGCCTTGGCCACGAGATTTTAGCGCTCGCTAACGGCGCTCAGACAAAGGCTTTAAAATTCGGACACAGAGGCGAAAATCAGCCTGCAAAGGATGTTTCGACAGGAAGAATTTATATTACCTGCCAGAGCCACGGATATGCGCTCTGCCCTGAGAGCTTTCCCGAGAATATGCGCGTAAGATACGAAAATGCAAACGACGGAACATGCGAGGGAATATACTTTACTGACAGACCCCAGTTTTCTGTTGAGTTTCATCCCGAGGCGGCAGCAGGCCCGTTGGATACAGAGTTTTTGTTTGATGAGTTTTTGAAGATGATTGAGGAGGGAGCGATTTAATATGCCACTTAATAAGGATATAAAAAAAGTAATGGTTATAGGCTCCGGTCCTATCGTTATAGGTCAGGCGGCAGAGTTTGACTATGCAGGAACACAGGCTTGCCGTGCTCTTAAAGAGGATGGTTTGGAGGTAGTTTTAGTAAACTCCAACCCTGCAACAATTATGACCGACAATAAGATGGCGGACAAGATTTATATTGAACCGTTAAATCTTACAACAATAAAGAGAATTATCAAAAAAGAAAAACCCGACAGCCTTTTGTCTACTCTTGGCGGTCAGACAGGTTTAACTTTATCTATGCAGCTTGCAAAGGAAGGCTTTTTGGAAGAGCATGGAGTTAAGCTTTTAGGTGCAAGACCTGACACGATTGACCGTGCTGAAGACAGACAGATGTTTAAGGATATGATGGACAAGATTAATCAGCCATGCATACCCTCAAAGGTTGTAAACGACCTTCAGGACGGTATTGATTTTGCCCATGAAATAGAGTACCCCGTTATTATCCGTCCCGCATTTACATTGGGCGGAACAGGCGGCGGTATCGTAAATAACGATGAAGAGATGAACGAGATTTGCGCTAACGGTCTTGAGTTATCTCCCATTCATCAGGTGCTTGTTGAAAAATGTATCGCAGGCTGGAAAGAGATTGAGTTTGAGGTTATCCGCGACAGCAAGGGTAATGTTATAACAGTGTGCAGTATGGAAAACTTTGACCCCGTAGGTATGCACACAGGTGACTCCATAGTTGTTGCTCCTGCGATTACTCTTTCAGACAAAGAGTATCAGATGCTTAGAAGTGCGGCTGTGGCGATAGTTTCCGAGCTTAAGATTGAGGGCGGATGTAACTGTCAGTTTGCGCTTCGACCCGACAGCTTCGAGTACGCAGTTATTGAGGTTAACCCGAGAGTTTCGCGTTCTTCTGCATTAGCTTCAAAGGCAACAGGCTATCCTATTGCAAAGGTTGCGGCTAAAATTGCAATCGGCTACGAGCTTAGCGAAATCGTTAATGCGGTTACAGGCACAACTTATGCCTGCTTTGAGCCGTCTATTGACTATGTTGTTGTTAAGTTCCCGAAATGGCCGTTTGACAAGTTTGTGTATGCAAAGCGTGCTCTTGGAACACAGATGAAAGCAACGGGCGAGGTTATGAGTATTGCAGATAACTTCGAGGCGGCTATTATGAAAGCTGTTCGCGGTGCAGAAATTTCATTAGACACCCTTTCTTATAAGCTTGCAAAAGAAAAAACTGACAAAGAACTTCACGATGCTTTGTATGACTGTAACGACTTAAGACTATTTATGGTTTACGAGGCTATATACAGAGGCGTAAGCCCGGAAGAGATTAACGAAATAACAAAGATTGATAACTGGTTTTTATATAAGCTTAAGAATCTTTCTGATATGCAGAAGACCTTGGAAAGCGGAAATCTTACAGAGGAAATCTATCTTGAGGCTAAAAAGCTTGGCTATATGGACAGCGTTATCGAGAGACTTTCAGGAAAGAAAATCGAAAACAAGAGAAGCGCAGTGTTTAAAATGGTTGACACCTGTGCCGCTGAATTTGATGCCAAGACCCCTTACTTCTACTCAACATTTGATGAGGAGAATGAGGCAGAGGAATTTTTGAAAAACAAGAAAGACGATAAGAAAACTATTATAGTTTTCGGTTCAGGTCCTATAAGAATCGGTCAGGGTATAGAGTTTGACTACGCTTCTGTTCACTGTGTGTGGGCGCTAAAGGAGTTAGGCTATGATGTTGTTATCGTTAACAACAACCCCGAAACTGTGTCTACTGACTTTGACACAGCAGACAGACTATATTTTGAGCCTTTGACAAAAGAAGATGTAACAGACATTATTAAAACCGAAAAGCCGTATGGCGTTGTTGTTGCATTCGGCGGTCAGACAGCGATTAAGCTTACAAACTACTTAAATGATATAGGTATGAACATTTTGGGAACTTCTGCTGACAGTATTGATATGGCGGAAGACCGTGAGCGTTTTGATGCGCTACTAGAAAAGCTTCATATCGAGCGTCCGTCAGGCTATACTGTTATGGCAACCTGCGAGGCATTAGATGTTGCTCACAAGCTTGGATATCCCGTTCTTTTAAGACCTTCTTACGTTCTTGGCGGTCAGAATATGATTATAGCATTTTCTGATGAGGATATAAGAGAGTATATGGCAATTATCTTAGCGCAGAACATTAAAAACCCTGTGCTTATTGATAAGTACCTTATGGGAACTGAGATTGAGGTTGACGCTATATGCGACGGCGAGGAAATTTTAATCCCCGGAATTATGGAGCATATTGAGCGTGCAGGTGTTCACTCGGGTGACTCTATTGCAGTTTACCCTGCCTTTAACTTAGATGACAAGATGCGCGACAGAATTATAGAGTGCACAAAAAATCTTGCCATTGAAATGAAGACATTCGGCTTAGTTAACATTCAGTATGTAATATACGATAATGAGCTTTATGTTATCGAGGTTAACCCCCGTTCTTCAAGAACTGTGCCTTATATAAGCAAGGTTACGGGAGTGCCTATGGTAGACCTTGCAACACGAGCTATGCTTGGAGAAAAGCTATCCGATATGGGCTACGGCACAGGTCTTTACAAGACTTCTCCTTATGTTGCGGTTAAGGTTCCTGTGTTCAGCTTTGAAAAGCTTATAAATGTTGATAACCAGTTAGGCCCTGAAATGAAGTCCACAGGTGAGGTTTTAGGCGTTGCCGAAAATCTTCAGGAGGCACTTTACAAAGGCTTATCTGCAAGCGGTTATAAGCTAAATCACGAGGGCGGTGTGTTTATAACAGTCCGTGATTCCGATAAGCCTGAGGTTTATGACCTTGCAAAGAAGTTTTCTGATATGGGCTTTAGTTTATACGCAACAAAGGGCACTGCCGAGATTCTAAACGGCGCAGGCTTGAATGTTGAGGTAGTAAATAAAATTCACGAGGGCGAGAATAACACATTAGAGCTTATTGAAAGCGGAAAGCTAAGCTATGTTATTTCAACCTCAACAAAGGGAAGAATTCCCACTCGTGACAGCGTTAAGATAAGAAGAAAGGCAGTTGAAAGAAACATTCCGTGTCTTACTTCTATTGATACTGCAAACGCTATTGCAGACAGTCTTATGAGCCGTTACACCAACGAAACAACAGAGATTGTTGACATTAACTCTATGAGAACAGAAAAGATGAAAATCAAGTTCACAAAGATGCATACCTGCGGAAACGATTACATCTATATTGACTCAAGAGATAAAAGAATAGACAATCCTTCGGGTCTTGCAATCCGTTTGTGTGACAGAAGATACAGCGTTGGTGCTGACGGAATAGTTATTATAGAAAACTCTTGCGTTGCAGACGCTAAAATGAGAACCTTTAATGTTGACGGTACTGAGGGCAAGATGGGCGGAAACGCAATCCGCTGTGTTGCAAAATATCTTCACGATAACGGCATTGTTTCGGGTGAAGAGGTTACGATTGAAACCTTAAGCGGAGTTAAAACTTTAAAGCTTTATATGAAAAATGATAAAGTCTTTAAGGCAACAGTTGATATGGGTAAGCCTGAGTTTGCGCCCAAATTAATCCCTGCAGCACTTGACGGAGACAAGATTGTAAACCGTAAAGCTAAGATTTCGGGCAAGGAATATAATATCACATGCCTTTCTATGGGAAATCCTCACTGTGTTGTTTTTACTGACAATATTGAGAGTATGGATATAGAAAAGATTGGTCCCGATTTTGAAAACTCAAAGCTGTTCCCCGAAAGAATTAACACGGAGTTTGCCCGTGTTATGAATTCTAATACAATCAGAATGAGAGTGTGGGAAAGAGGAAACGGCGAGACATGGGCGTGCGGAACAGGTGCGTGCGCGGCTGTTGTTGCAGCGGTTGAAAACGGATACTGCGAAAAAGGCGAGGACATAAAGGTTAAGCTTCCCGGCGGCGAGCTTGTTATAAATTATACCGATGACGGTGTGTTTATGACGGGCGAGGCAGTAAGCGTGTTTGAAGGTTATACAGAACTTTAAAACCAAAAAGCAGAGAGCGATGCTCTCTGCTTTTTTTATGAATAATGAATAATGAAAAATTAATAATTATGGTAAAAAGGCACAACAAAGAAAAAATAAAAGACAAAAAACTACAAAAAAAGCTAAGTAAAAATTGACTTTTCCTAAAGAATATGGTAAAATTAATATTGCAGAACAGAAGAATTTGCCTGGACATGAGGTGGAAGAAGAAATTCTTTGGACAAATTTAGGGGGAACTGTTATGCGTTACCATATAGGAGACAAAATACTTTATCCCATGCACGGAGCAGGGGAGATTGTTGATATAGAAGAAAAAGAGATCTTAGGCGAGGTTAAAAGCTATTATGTTTTAAAACTGCCCGCAGGCGATATGAAGATTATGCTTATGGCAGATAAGCTTGAGGAAATCGGCGTTCGTGATGTGATTTCAGAAAAAGAAGCCAAAAAGGTTATTGATAAATTTGCCTTAAAAGAAACTGACGATGACGAAGCGAACTGGAACAAAAGATACCGCGATAATATGGCAAGGATTAAAACGGGCGATATTTTTGAGGTTTTGTCGGTTACAAAAAGCCTTGTTATAAGAGATATTAAAAAAGGTCTTTCAACGGGCGAGAGAAAAATGCTAAATAACGCAAAGCAGATTCTTTTCAGCGAGCTTATGCTTGCAACGGAAAAAAGCTATGATGAGCTTGAGAATATGCTTGATTTATCTTGCAGAGAATAAATAAAAAGCTGAGGTAATCCTCAGCTTTTTTTAATTTGTAGGAAATTACAACTTTTAAGTTGTAATGACGAAAAATCAAAAAAGTGAACCTTTTTGCCCACAAGATTGGGGGGCAGGGGGTTGAGGTGTTTGTTAAAAACACTTTTTTATTTTATATACTCTTCGGGGTTAACATTTTTTTCGTTTATTAAAACTTCAAAATGAATGTGGCATTCGGGATAGCTTTCAAGTAGCGAGGAGTTTACCACTGTTCCTATAACCTGACCTTTATTAACAAAGTCGCCGACATTTATGTTTTTGGCTTTAACATTTGAATAGATTGTTTTCATAGTGTTTTCGTGGTCTATTATAATTTGGGCACCATTTACTCCGCCGTCTGTTATTTTAATAATTTTTCCTTTGTCAGAAGCGCAGACCTGGGTGCCCTCTTCTGCGGAAAAATCTATTGCCTCGTGTGTTCTCCAGTCGCCTGTTACCTGAAAGTATGCAGGTGAATCTGAAAAAGATAAAAGTGTTTTTAAATATTTCCCTGCTAAAGGTCCAGTAATGTCATCTGCACCTAAAAGCTGTACTATATCATAAGAAAAAAATAATCCTATAATAGTTATAACTATTCCAATAGCTAGTCCTGCAACTATAGAATGAGTAAATACTTTATTAGCTCCTCTTTTATTATTTTTTCCTATTTGTATAGAATATCTAATTCCTGCCCCTGTTCCTATCATTAATCCAAATCCACTTAATAAACTCCATAAAGGTAAAACTAAATTTAGTGCTGCTAATCCAACACTTCCAACTCCATTTGCTATAAATAAAGTATCAGCAAGTATATAAAATGAAAGCCCTATCATACTTATTATGTTTAATGACACATATTTTATAAAATCTTTTAAAATATTGTTCTTTA
>CALAUK010000182.1 GCA_937892135.1 uncultured Clostridia bacterium
TACTGCACCGGACTGTGTTTTACCCATTTTCTTACCTTCGCTGTTTGTAAGAAGAGTAAATGTCATACCGTAAACCTGCTTCTGGTCTTTTCTGCGGCAAAGGTCAACACCGCCTAAGATATTGCTCCACTGATCGTCTCCGCCAAGCTCCATCTTACAGCCGTACTTTCTTTCAAGCATCAAAAAGTCATAGCTCTGCATAAGCATATAGTTAAACTCCAAGAATGAAAGACCCTTTTCAAGTCTCTGCTTAAAGCACTCTGCAGTAAGCATCTTGTTAACTGAAAAGCACGCGCCGATATCTCTTAAAAATTCAACATAGTTAAGGTCTAAAAGCCAGTCGGCATTGTTTACCATAATCGCTTTATCGTCTGAAAAGTCAATAACGCTTGAAAGCTGCTTTTTAAAGCACTCGCAGTTATGGTCAATAACCTCTTTTGTCATCATCTGACGCATATCAGTTCTTCCCGAAGGGTCGCCTACCATACCTGTTCCTCCGCCAACTAAGGCAATAGGTCTGTGACCTGCAAGCTGCATATGGCGCATAACTACCATCTGCAAAAAGTGACCAACGTGTAAGCTATCGGCTGTCGGGTCAAATCCTATGTAGAATGTAACCTTTTCCTTGCCCAAAAGCTCACGGATTTCCTCCTCGTGAGTTGTCTGCGCTATAAGGCCTCGTTCCTTAAGTATATCAAAAACATTTTCCATTTTAGTTTCTCCTCTCATTTACTTGCGTTTTTCTAAAACCGCAACCGTCATCTTAACAAAAAGCTCCTTTAAAACAGGGCATATCGCCAAAGGCTTTAAAAATCCCCTCAAGGCAATCTCCTTGTAGTATAATTTATTCATATCGCATGATTTTAAAATTCTTTTAAATCGCTTTATAGTCATACGATTTATATATGAAATTGTTTCCTCGCCTTTTTCATTTTTTGAAAAGCGGAAAGAGATTCTGTTTTCTTTGTCGTCAAAATCTGAAACAAGTATTTTATAGGCTTCAATCATTGTTTTTTCCGAAAAGAACAAATGCACCCACGGAAAACCTATAACATCTGAAAGATGCGCACCGTAAGGATGATAATACGGGCAGAAGTTAATAAAAAGCCGTCCCCCGTCTTTTAAAACCCTTTTGCACTCAGCTAACACCTTACTAGGCTCTGAAACGTGCTCCATACTGTCGTTCATAATAATAGTGTCAAAATAATTATCAGGAAAATCAAGGTTTGCCGCATCGCCTAAGTGAAAAGAAAACTTATCTGAAAGCCCTAATGCATTAGCCAAGCTCTCGGATTCTTCTTTATAGCGGGAAACAACATCAACCCCGTGCACTTTTTTTGCCCCGAGCGATGCATAATACAAAGACTTTCCCGCAGCGCCGCAGCCAATATCAAGCACTGTTTTATCCAAAAACATTTCCTCTTTTGAAGAAAAGGGCAAATAAAACTTAATAGTTTCCTCGCCTTTTTCATACTGCCACATTGAGTACGCCTTTTTACCCTCGCTCTGAAGATTAAAAGGATGAACGGGCACTTTAAAAAGCTTATTTAATTTTAAAAGCAATTTAGTTTTTGACATATTCTTCGCTCTTTCCTTTATAAATAAACACTTTCAATATAGTATAACCTATTTTAAACACAAAAGTCAACCTTTACAAAAAAATTTTACATTTTTTTCATTCAAATTATTGACATGGATTTTCTGTGGTAGTATAATACTTTTATCTTAAAACTAAAGGGGTGTTTTTTATGGAAAGTATGTGGCTTATCGCCATAATCGCCATGCTTTGCTGGTCAGGTTCTGACCTGTTTTCCAAGATGGGAACAAAGCTTAGCGATAAGTACAGTCATTTAAAGGTTGGTATTGCGGTTGGTCTTATAATGGGTATCCACGCGCTTTATGAAGTGTTTGTGCGCGGTGTGGCATTTTCTTTTTCTGACCTTATCACTTACCTACCCGCTTCATTTTTCTACATATTATCAATGGTTATAGGCTATATCTGCCTCAGATACATTGAGCTTTCAATCTCGTCTCCTATCTGTAACGGTTCAGGAGCGTTGGCGCTTGTTTTAAGCCTTTGTTTTTTTGGTGTTTCATGGAATAATCCGGAAGGAGAAGGAGTCTTTTTAAATACTCCTATTTTAACAGGCGTTATCTTAATTGCCGTTGGTGTTATTGCGCTTGGTTTCGTTGAGCACTTCGAAGATGAAAATGCTCGTGCTCTTCGCCAGATGAAGTCAAACAGAAAATATGCAAAAAGCTGGTTTGCAATTCTTCTTCCTGTTTGCTACTGCATTTTAGACGCTGTCGGCACATTTGTTGATGACCTTATTGCAGAAAACTACCTGACAGATCTTATCGCAAAAAATCCTTCAGCGGACGAAACTGCGCTTGAGCTTGCCTGCGGAGACACATTAAACGTGGCATACGAATTTACATGGTTTTTCATGGCAATCGTCTTTTTGATTTATGTTTACGGTATTAAAAAGGAAAAGCTTGACCTTAAGTTTGACGGCATCAAGGGGCTTGGTGGTATATGTGAAACTGCTGGCCAGGTGTTTTATATGATGGTTGTTGTTTCCGATTACACAATAGGTTTTGTAATAATTTCGGCATACTGTGCAGTATCGTTTTTATGGAGCGCAATTTTCTTAAAAGAAAAGCTTTCATTGAAACATTACCTTGCACTTGCTGCAGTGTTTATAGGAATATTCATTCTTGGAATATACGATGTATAAAAAAAAGAGGCGAAAGCCTCTTTTTTTTATTCTTCTTCAAGCATATTAAGAGTGGAAAACTCTATTAATGAAGCGTATTACATAGGACGCCAAAAGACCTAAAATAATTGCTATCGTCAGATCGAATACAACAGTTGCCGCCATCGTTAAAATAAGAAGTATTGCGTCAGCTATTAACTTATTTTTAAAGATTTTCTTTATCTCGTCCCACTCATTCATACGCCATGCAGTAACCATTAAAACTCCGGCAAGCGCAGAAAGCGGAATTTTTTCCATAACGGGACTTATTAAAAACATAGCCAAAAGTAAAACAAGTGCGTGAATAACGCCTGTAAGTCTTGTTTCAAGGCCGGACTTTATAGCAACGCTTGTTCTTGCAATAGCCGCAGTTGACGGAACTCCTCCAAAGAACGGAATTATAATGTTTCCTATTCCCTGGCTTAAAAGCTCAACATCAGCGTTTAAGTTTTCGCCTTTCATTCTTGATGCGCTCGCACCGCACAAAAGGCTTTCTATCATAGCGAGCGCCGCTATGCTGACAGCCGGCATAATAAGCTCTTTTATAAGGCTTATATCTTTAAAAAGACCTACGTTAAGTCTTGTCTCAGAAATAATGGACTTTGGTATCTCGCCCACTGTTTTAACATCAAGAGCGAAAATCATTGTAACCGCTGTTGCAATAATAATTGAAACAAGTGATGCGGGCAAAACCGCTCCCCATTTCTTCGGATAAAACACCATAAACAAAATAACCGCTACACCTATTATTACTGCTGTTATATCAGGCGAAAAACCTACTTCGCCATAGCTTAAAAGCTTTGAGATTGCATTTTCGCCAACAGAGGTTACCGAGAAGAAATTATCAACCTGACCTAAGGCAATAATAATTGAAATTCCCGAAGTAAAGCCTACGATAACGGGAGCCGGAAGAATTGAAACTATTTTTCCGACCTTTAAAAATGCACAGATAACCAAAATGACACCTGCCATAAAGCCCGCTACAAACATAGCCTCAATGCCGTTTTTAGCAATAAGCGATATTAAAATCGCCGTCATAGCACCGGTAGGCCCCGAAATCTGAAAGCTTGCTCCCGAAAGAAAGCTCATTATCATACCCGAAATAATTGCAGTTATAAGACCTGCCGCCGCATCTGCGCCCGAGCTTACGCCGAAAGCGAGCGCCAAAGGAAGCGCAACCGCCGCAACAGTGATACCTGCCATCAAATCCTTTGAAAATCTTTTTAAGTTGTAGCCCGAAAACTCCGACTTAAACATTAAAGCATATTTTTTTAACATTTAATATTCCCCCCAAGGACATTTATTTCTTATAATCTGAAATTGCATAATACTGAATAATTTTGTACTGTTCAAGTTTTTTCTTTAAATCCTCTGAAAGCTCGTCCGTTACCGTTCCGTCTTCTGTTACATAGTAATAAGGAGTTATAACAGGGATTTCCTCTTCCACGCTTTTGATAAACTTAAAATGAGACGACATAGGTGCATTCATATATTTTAACAGCTCTATGCCGAGGTAATTTGAAGAAATAACTCCGTTGTCCCCTGACATAAGAGGCAGATTAAACTTTTCAAGCTGCTCTCTGTATGCTGTGTTTCCCCAAATAATATACGGTGTGCGGTGAGTTAACATATCACCCTCAAAACCGCTTTTAGTTACATCTATTCCTATCTGTGGCAGAATATCGTTTGTTTTCTGATTAAAGTTTGGAAGATGGTCTCCGTAGAACACAACAACTGCAGGGCGGTCAAGCGTTTCCATATAATCTGCGACAGCACCTAAAACCTCATCCGTCTTTTGCGCCTTTTCGACATACTGGTTTATCATATAATAAACGCTGTCCTCCCAGCCCTCCTGCCTTACAACATACTCCTTGTTCAAATAAGTTTCGT
>CALAUK010000183.1 GCA_937892135.1 uncultured Clostridia bacterium
TGATGAGCCTGTTAAAATGCCGATTAAATATGTCAAGGAAATGTTCTGCGACCGCGTTGCCGCAAGCAAGATTTATCAGGGCAAAAATTATAAACAGTCGCATCCTTACGAATACTTTATGAACGCCAAGGGCCGCCGTTTTATCCACGAAGAAACGAGGGATTTGCTCGAGGGGTGGCTTTTGATGCTGAAAGAAAAAGGCGAAGAGGAAACTCTCCGCCACATAAAAGGGATGCTTAAAAAAGATTATTAAGAAGTATCAGCAAAACAGCCCCCGAAATATCCAGCGTTCCGCATATAAAAGCAGAAACTATATTCGCTCCCACGGGAGCGAGGGAAATGAGGGGCGATACAGTGTTAAAAAGGATGAGAAAAACAAAGCCGCCTGCCACTTTGCAAAGAAGAGTAGCGGCGCTTTTTATATTCGCAAAGAAAAGCACAAACAACAAAAACCCAAGAAAAATTAAAAGAAAATTCATAAAAATCGCCCCCATACTAATGTATGAGGGCATTTTTTATTTAAGAAGTATTTTCTTTAACTCGTCGTCGGGATAAAAAGGATATGTCTTTCCACCCGTAGTGACGGAATTTTCAGTAAAAGTACTTTCGCTTAAAATATAGCGCGCGGTTTCTTTTTCAATGAGTCCGTAGCGAGTTACCACGGAGAGAGAATCTTCATATAATATATATGTTGCTATAAAAGTACCCTGCTTCAAAATTTTATTGATATAAATTGCGCTCAATATAATCGCACCGATTTCAAAAGCCCACGAAAAAGGCAGATATTTTGCCACCGCAAAAACCACAAGGCAGAATATCGCCGCGCGGAGAAGTGCTTTTATTGTTTGCTTATCATCTTTGACCGCCTTTGCACGGCCTTTGTATATTTCTTTCATAATATTTTCCTCCTATAATACCCAATCCACAATTGCTGCTTTGAGCTTTCCGCCTTCCGTCTCAAGCACCGCAAACGACGCTCTGCCACCCCTCGGTCTTGATGTGCTGCCCGGGTTCAAGATGATAAGTCCGTCATCGCTCTTTTTTAGCACCGCACTGTGAGTGTGACCGAAAAGTGCCGCCTCGCACTCTTTTTGCCTTGCGATTGCTTCAAGCTTTTCTGTCCCGTAGCTTACGCCGAGCGTGTGCCCGTGGCAGATAAAAATTTTGTGCGAGTCAAATTCAATCAATCTCTCACTGTCGCCACTGCGCAGAAAGTCGTTATTCCCTAAAACAGACACGACTTTTATGGGATAGTAAAGCATCTCGAGGTAGTCTACATCGCGCGCAATGTCGCCGAGGTGTATTATCATATCAATATTTTTTTCGCCGACAGATGCGATTGCCCTCTCAAGCGAGGCGGTGTCGCCATGACTGTCAGAAAGTACGATTGCACGCATTTTATCAACTCCTTGACCTATATTTTATAAGAAAGAACACAATGTGTCAAGGAAGCATATATTGAAAAATGAAGGGAAGGGATAAAAATGAAGGATATTATGGAAAAACTTAAAGGGATGGATAAAAGGGAGCTTTCTGCGGCAGTAAAAAAGGCGCAGGAGTTTGCGAAAACCGACGAAGGTAAGCAGCTTGTAGAAAAAATCAAAAAGGGCGAGGCAGGAATAGATGCTGCCACACAGGAAAATCTTAAAAAGAAGCTCGAGGGAAGTCCCGAAGTTGCGAAAATGATTTCTGATATACTGAAAGGGTGATAATATGGATCTGGAGCAGGAAATCGGGAAAGCTCTGTCCGACCCCGATATAATGAATAAAGTACAGAGTGTACTTTCCTCGCTTTCTGAGGGCGGCGAAAAAGAGGAAGGCGAACTAAAACTGCCTGATAAAAATGTTCTCTCGGCTCTTTCAGGCGCAGGCGGAGACGACAGAACTCGGCTTCTTATGGCTATAAAGCCGTTCCTCAGCGAAAAGAGAGCACCATATATGGATAGCGCCGTCACAATACTGCGCCTTGCTTCAATGGGGAAGCTCGGCAAAGACCTAAAGCTCTTTTAGGAGGTGCAGCGTGAAGGTTACACAGCTACCGACAACATCAAAAAGCGTCCGCGCACAAACGAGCACAATTCCCCTGCCGTCACAAAGACAGGAAGGATTTGATATTAAAAAATTTCTTTCACGTTTTGAAACTGATGACTACATTTTAGCAGGACTTATAGTGGTGCTGGTGCTGGAGGGGTGCGACGATTACATCTTGTTAGCATCTCTCGGATACCTGTTTATAATGGGATTTAAGGAGGGTGTGTAAAGGAGCACACCCCCTATTTTTAGGTCAAAAAAAGAATTTGTCAAAAAAACTTAAAAAAGTTTGAAAAAAGTGTTGACAAACAGAAAAAGGCGATGTATAATAAACAAGCTCGCCTCGAGAGAGGCAAGCGATTGAACCTTGAAAATTAAATAGCGTAAGGGCTCAAAAGAATTTTTCTATTTGAGATTAACTTTAGGCGAATACAAGCCAGACAGTACAGTAAACAACGTACAAAAACAAGTTTAGTTTAGAGCCAAAAACTCAAAAACGATATATCGAAGCTTTTAGCTTCTGTATATACCATTTTTAGAGAGTTTGATCCTGGCTCAGGACAAACGCTGGCGGCGTGCTTAACACATGCAAGTCGAACGGAGTACCCGTAATTGAAGCTTCGGCAGATTTTATGGAATACTTAGTGGCGGACGGGTGAGTAACACGTGAGTAACCTGCCCTTGAGAGGGGAATAACACACCGAAAGGTGTGCTAATACCGCATAACATATCAGATTCGCATGTTTCTGATATCAAAGATTTATCGCTCAAGGATGGGCTCGCGGCCGATTAGGTAGTTGGTGAGGTAACGGCTCACCAAGCCGACGATCGGTAGCCGGACTGAGAGGTTGAACGGCCACATTGG
>CALAUK010000184.1 GCA_937892135.1 uncultured Clostridia bacterium
AACAAAGGGTAGAGAGTACATACCTATGAAAGACAGAGCATAGGAGGAATAATATGCTTTTTGATACACATGCCCATTTAGATGACGAAAGATTTAAAGAAGACTTTAATGAGGTGCTGGATAAAATAAAAAACGCGGGCGTGGATTTTGTAGTAAACCCGGGTTATGACATACCGTCTTCAAAAAACGCGGTTTTATTAAGTGAAAAATACGATTTTATCTATGCGGCAGTTGGAGTTCATCCTCACGACAGTGATTCTCTGACGGAAGATGGCATTGATACCTTAAAGGAGCTTTCTAAAAACAAAAAGGTTGTCGCAATAGGCGAGATAGGCCTTGATTATTATTATGATTTGTCGGACAGAGAAATCCAGAAAAAATGGTTTTCTCGACAGATGGAGCTTGCTTTGGAGGTAAAAAAGCCCGTTATAATTCACGACCGTGATGCGCATAAGGACACGATGGATATCTTAAAGGCAAACGGCGTAGAAAAGACAGGTGGTGTGCTTCACTGCTTTTCAGGAAGCGTGGAAATGGCAAGAGAGGCGCTTGATTTGGGAATGTATATTTCATTTGCAGGTCCTGTAACCTTTAAAAATGCGAAAAAGCTTGTAGAGGTAGCAGAGTATGTTCCGCTTGATAAAATTTTTATCGAAACCGACAGCCCGTATCTTACACCCGTTCCCAAAAGGGGAGAGAGAAACGACTGCTCAAATGTAAGATATGTGGCAGAAAAGATTTCTGAAATTAAAAATATTCCCTTTGAAGAGGTTTGCCGTCAGACAAAAGAGAATGCTCTTTCGTTCTTCGGCATAAAAAAATAAGGTTGCCTGAGCAACCTTATTTTTTTATTTCATTGAAGTGCTTGAATTTAAAAGCGAGGTCGAGTATATAAACAAAACGTCGCTGTTTGTAAAATCAGTAAAGTTTCCTATAAAGCCTGAGGAAATATATCTTAAATCAAGAACTGTCACCTTGCTGTAGCCGGGAACTAATAAAGGAGAAAGACTGCTTCCGAAAGAGTCTCTTAGGATAATAAGCTCTCTTTCTTCTTCTGCTGATGGGTTATCTATAACAACCACGGGCATACTTCCTGATAAAAACATTTCGTAAGGATCTTTTCCGTTAGCTTTTTTCATATCATACATTTCGCCCTTTTCGGCTTTTCCTGAATTACCATAGTATGTTACAGTGGCGTTTTCTAAGATATCATTTGTAAGATACTTTATTTTATCTGCCTTAACGGGAAGCGATAGCTGCGATGCATACACTCCATAAAAATCTTTGTCAAGCGTTTTTACGGTGTATTTAGCATTTACATTAGCTCCCATTTTACCTGCTAATCTCGCTGCAATATCCGTTATGCACTCCTGCTTCCAGTGAGAGTCTGTTTTATAATAATCGTCTTCGGATAAAAGGTCAGTTATATCGATATACTCCATAAATGAAGTTTTATCACGCATTTTAGAGATAAAACTATTATAATCAAGAGACGGATAGCCGTTTTTTTCGGCGATAAAAAAGTTTTTGTCGGGCACAACAGAGAAATAAACGTTTGCTCCGCTTTCGGCTAAATACTTATCATAAACCTTTTTGAAAAGGTCAGCGCCGTAGTTTATCATATATTCGCTTTCTTCGGAGTCAAGCTTTGAAACGTGGCCGTCTGCCATATAAAGATTATTATAAACCTTTTGATTTAAAACCCGAAGCGAGAAAAACGCCTTAAGTGAACGGAAAGAATCTCTTAAAGGAAACTGGTCTTGAGCATAAGTTTCAAAAGACGACATAAACTCCCCGTTTGAAATAGTTTCGTTAG
>CALAUK010000185.1 GCA_937892135.1 uncultured Clostridia bacterium
TTGGCCTTATTTCTGGCACCATGCAAAATATCGATAATTTTTCTAAAAACAACACTTACAATTTTCGTTACGCTAAAAGCGTAACGAAAATTTTTTTATGCCATATTATAGTAACTAAGGAGTGATTTATATGAATACCTTAGGAGACTTAAAGGTTGGCGAAAAAGGAATAATAAAAGAAATTTCTCCCTCCTCTGAATTAAGGCGGAGGCTTATGGATATAGGTTTTTTAAAAGGCGAGGAGGTTTTATGCACTCTTAAAAGCTTTGGCGGAGCTATGATGGCGTATGAAATAAAGGGCTGTGTTATTGCGCTTCGGCATAAAAATGCCTGCGAAATATTAATTTTTGATAAAGAAGAGGTGATATAGTGGGACTTACTAATAAATCTGTCGGAGCTAAGGCTATGGAAAGAGAGGAAAAGATAAAAAAAGAGGGGAGCGATAAAATAATCGTTCTTGCGGGGAACCCCAATGTCGGAAAGAGCAGTGTTTTTAATGCGCTTACGAAAATGCATCAGCACACGGGAAACTGGCCCGGAAAAACTGTTACAAGCGCATGGGGAAGAGTAAATTACAAGGAAAAAAGCTATATTATCGCCGATATTCCGGGAATGTACTCTCTTTCGTCAAGGTCAAAAGAAGAAGAAACTGCAAGGGATTTTTTGTGCTTTGAAGAAAACGACGGAGTGGTTATCGTTTGCGATTCAACCTCGCTTGAAAGAAATCTTTTTCTTGCTATCGAGTGCATGGAAGTTACAGACAAGGTGATTTTGTGCCTTAATTTAACAGACGAGGCGAAGCGGAAAGGAATTATAATAGACGAAAAAAAGCTTTCGGGAAAGCTCGGCGTCAGTGCAGTTAAGGTGTGCGCCAAAACGAAGTCGGGCTTAAGTGAGCTTTTAGAAGAGATTTCAAAGCTTAAAAAGAGAAAAATTAAAAAAGTTACATATCCCGATTATATCGAAAATGCAATAGACGAAATTGAAAAACACCTTCCCGAAACAATCTTAAAAAAGAGATGGCTCTCTTTAAAGCTTATTGAGGGCGACTTAGGCGCAGTTAAAAAGGCGGAAAGCTTTATAGGAATAAATTTTTCGGAGGATGTTAAGATACAACAAATTCTAAAAAAGCTTGACCGAAAGAAAGCAGAAGAGGATATTGCGCTCGCAAGGAGCCTCTTTTCAAAGTCCGTTTTAGAAAAATGCGTAAGCTATAAAAGGCAGGATTATAATGTGCGGGACAGAAAAATAGATAAAATCCTGACCGGCCCGATAGTGGGAAGTATTGCTATGCTTTGCCTTTTGGGCATAGTTTTTTATATAACTATAAGCGGAGCAAATGTTATATCAGACTACTTCGTTTTGGCGTTTTCAGCTTTGGAAAGCTGGCTTTTGGCTTTGTTTGAATTTTTAAACGTTCCAAAGGCTATTACAGATGCATTGATTTTTGGCGTGTTCCGTGTTGTAGGGTGGGTAGTGTCTGTTATGCTTCCGCCGATGGCAATTTTCTTTCCGCTTTTTACTTTTTTAGAGGACTTGGGCTATCTTCCTAGAGTTGCATTTAACTTGGATTCCGCCTTTAAAAAGTGCAGTGCGTGCGGAAAACAGGCGCTAACAATGTGTATGGGCTTTGGTTGTAACTCGGCAGGCATAGTAGGCGCAAGAATAATAGACTCGCCCCGTGAAAGACTTATTGCAATTTTAACCAACAGCTTTGTTCCGTGCAACGGAAAATTTCCTGCGCTTATTGCAATTATTGCGATGTTTTTCACATTTTCTTTAAACGAGCCTGTTTCGTCTCTTTTAGGTGCGCTTTTTCTTTTGATATTTGTGCTTGCGGGCGTTTTTATGACGTTTCTTTCTTCGCACATTCTTTCAAAAACACTTTTAAAAGGAGAAAGCTCAGCTTTTACCTTAGAGCTTGCACCATACAGAAAACCGAAGCTTTCGGAGATAATCGTGCGCTCAGTTTTTGACAGAACACTTTTTGTTCTGGGAAGAGCAATAACTGTTTCTGCGCCTGCGGGACTTTTAATTTATCTTATGGCAAATATCGAGGTTAGCGATATAAATATCTTAAAAATGGCGGCAGACTTTTTAGATGCTCCTGCTAAGCTTCTTGGTCTTGACGGAGTTATACTTCTTTCGTTTATTTTAGCGCTTCCTGCAAATGAGCTTGTGCTTCCCCTGATGCTTATGATTTACACATCATCTTCCTCGCTTTCAGACATTGGCGCACTTTCGTCTTTAAGAGATATACTTATTTCTAACGGCTGGACCGCTCTTACAGCAGTTAACACAATCTTGTTTTTTATTCTTCACTGGCCGTGTTCAACTGCGATTTTAACCGTCAAAAAAGAAACAAAAAGCTTAAAATGGGCGTTTTTCTCCTTTTTAATTCCAACGCTTGCGGGAATTTTTGTACTAAGCCTGACCACGCTTTTGTATAATGTTTTCTTCTGAGAAATATGTCGATGAATAATTAAGGCTTATGCCTTTTTATTACAAAAAATTTCTTTTTTGTTTAGTATAATGTCTTAGAAAACTGATACAAAGGAGAAAAAATATGGCAAACATCGAAATTCCTTCATACAAACGACAAGAAAGCGAAAAACAACTAAAAAAAGAAATAACTATGCCGAAAATAAGCATAGACAATATTTTAATTTCGGTTATCTCTTTTCTTATGTCGAGAGTTTTAATAATAGATTCTTTCTGTCCTTTCGGGACAGCGTTTTTTGCATCAGGTCAGAAAAGGGAAAAACAAATATATTCGTTTTTGGGAGTGTGCCTCGGTGTGCTTACTGTGCATCAGGATTTAAAAGCTTTAAAATACATACTCTCAATGGTACTTTTTACAGCATTTAAGCTTTTGTTAAAAAAAGAAAGTCCGTATCAGAACTTTGTTTTAATTTCGGTTTCATTGTTCTTTTCCGGATTTGTTATGTCGCTTTTTGATTATATGCTGACATACGACCTTTTACTTCTTGTTTTAGAGTGTGTTGTGTGCGGATTTTTTTCAGTTGCGATGAGCGGTGCCGCAAATTATTTAAATTCAGGAAGATTTTTTTCGTATATAACAAATGAAAAGCTTTTAAGCTTAACCTTTGTTTTAGCGCTCGCTCTTTCGGGCATAGGAAGAACTATTACTATCGGCTATTTTAATTTGTGCCAGATTGTTTTAAGCGTTATTATAATGGTCCTGGCTCTTATAAGGGGGGCATCTGTTGGCGCGTGCGCAGGAGTGACTGCGGGGATAATAGCCTCTTTGGGAAACGAAAACGTTATGAATACAGTAGGACTTTATGCCTTGTGCGGTTTTGCGGCAGGATGCGTAAAAAACACGGGCAAAACAGGAGTTTTAACGGCGTTTTTGTTTTCGGGGGCGGCAGTTGGCTTTTTATCTTCTTTTTCGTTTTCGACTGCGGGCGAGATTGTAAATATGATTTTAGGCGGTGCGCTTTTTGTTATGCTGCCTAAAAAGGCGATAGAAAGAGTAACAAGCTTTACCGATGGATTCGGAATTGAACCTGACGAAGCTCAATACTTAAAAAAGGCAAAAAACTACATTACGGGACGACTGTCGGGCTTAGTAAGAAGCTATGAAAGGCTATCTGACGCTGTTTCGGTTGAGGAAACAGAAGATTCTTTTTCCGACACAGTTAAAAAAGCATCTGAGCATGCTGTTATGAAGGTGTGCGCAAGGTGCGGAATGAAAAATATATGCTGGGAAAGAGAAGCTAAGGAAAGCGCGGATATGATGAACGCTTTAAGCCAAAAGGCGATAGAAAAGGGATTTTTTGACGCGTTTGATTTTCCAAAATCGTTTAAAAAGCGGTGCATAAACTTTTCTGAATTTTGCCAGAGCGTTAACCATTACTTTAGCTTAAGCCGAGCAAACTATCTATGGTCAAAACAGTTTTCAGGCTCAAGAAGTGTTATATCCGAGCAATACCTCGAGTTTTCAAAAACCTTAAGCAAATTAAAATTAGAGTTTTTAGGCGAGCTTTCGGGCGAGAACGGTTACGAAGGAAAGCTTGAGGCAAAGATTTACACAAGGCTTTCCCGCCTTGGAATTGATGTTAAAAATATAAGCATACGCGAGAATAAAAGAGGGTTTTACGGAGCGGAGATAAGGTTTTTGGGCAGTGAATACAAGGAGTTTAAAAACCAGATTATAGAGATGGTGAGCGAGGTTTTGGAAACAAAGATGAATCTGGTAAGCTCACGCACGAGAGATGAGGATAATCTTCTTGTTTTAGAAGCTGTTTATAAGTTTTACCCCATGTGCTCATCTGCAACCGTTAAGAAAAATAAAAAAGAAGAAAACGGCGACAGCATTATAAAGGAAACTCTTCCCGACAGCAGATTTTTTATGGCTGTTTCAGACGGAATGGGAACAGGAAATGAAGCAGGCGCGAAAAGCCGAAAAACAAACGAAATGCTTCGTGAGCTTTTGTATGCTTCTTACCCGTCTATGCAGGCGATAAAGCTTGTTAATTCTGCGCTTTCCTCGGGCGGAGGAGAGGTTTTTTCAACGGTTGATATGGCACTTGTTGATTTAATGAACGGAAGCGCTGAGTTTATTAAAATAGGTGCGATGCCCTCGCTTCTTTTAACAGAGAACGGCGCAGAAAGCGTTTTTTCATCTAATCTTCCTATCGGTATATTAGATAACGTATCAGGTGCTGCAATAAAAAGAAAGCTTTCGGGAGAAGATGTAATCATAATGTTTTCAGATGGGCTGTGCGACATAAAAAAGGGTATACAGTGGATAGCTGACACCGCTCTTGAAATAAAGGAAAAAAATCCCGATGAGATTGCCGAAATTATTTTAAAGGAGGCAATAATAAGAAAAAGAGGCAAAATAGACGACGATATGAGTGTTGTCGTGTTTAAGTTAAAAGAAAATCTGTAAATAAAAGTATATCTGAGCAGAAATGTGAAATAATATTTTTACAAACTCAAAGGAGGAAAAAGATGACGGGCGGACGAAAAAACGAACAGTTTGATATTGTTTTACAGGCTCAGAGAATTGTTGACGAATATGAAAGAAAGTACTTCATGTTTAAAGATGATCCTTACGGGAAAGAAAAAAGACACACAAAAAACCGCTTTGCAAAAATTCTCGCAGGTGCAATAGTGGTGATTATGTTTGTGTGCTTGTGGCGTATGCTTTCGTGATTAAAACAGGCTTGTATTTTTACAGGCCTTTTTTAAATTTCTATTGACTTTTTTTGGTGTATGGGGGATAATATAACTGTTAATGATTTCAAGGAGGCAAAGTCGTGAATAAAAAGCTTGAACTGTTTAAAAAGACATTGGAAAATAAAAAAATTACCGTTATCGGAATAGGCGTAAGCAATATTCCGTTAATTAAGTTTTTATGTGAAAATAAGGCGCAGGTAACGGCGTGCGATAAAAGAGAAAAAGAAGATTTAAAAGATGAACTTGATGCTCTTTCGGGCTTTGATGTTACATATAAGCTTGGAGAAGATTATTTAAAAAACCTTTCGGGAGAAATCATTTTTAAAACTCCCGGAATGCGCTTTGATGTGCCGGAATTGGTTTTAGCGAGAGAAAACGGAAGCCTCGTAACAAGCGAGATGGAGGTTTTCTTTGAGCTTTGTCCGGCGAAGATTATCGCTGTAACAGGCTCTGACGGCAAAACAACAACCACAACCCTTATCTCAGAAATGCTTAAAAAACAAGGCTTTACTGTGCACCTTGGCGGAAATATAGGAAAGCCATTAATAGGCGAGATAGAAGATATTAAAGAAGAAGATGTAGCGGTTTTGGAGCTTTCAAGCTTTCAGCTTCACACTATGAAGCAGTCAGCTGATATTTCGGTTATAACAAACCTTTCGCCAAATCATTTGGATTACCACAAAGATATGGCAGAATACATTGATGCAAAGAAAAATATCTATCTTCATCAGGGAAAAGAGGGCATTTTAGTTTTAAATAACGATAACGAAATAACAAACAAGTTATCTTCTGAGGCAAACGGAAAAGTAAGAATGTTTTCAAGAAAAGAAAAGATAGAAAATGGCGTTTGTCTTGACGGAGAGGAAATACTTATAAACGGAAAACCTGTTTTAAATATAGCTGATATAAGAATCCCCGGAATGCATAATGTTGAAAACTATATGGCGGCGATTGCGGCAGTATATGATATGGTAGACGAGGAGACAATTTTGTATATTGCAAAAAACTTCTCGGGAGTTGAGCACAGAATTGAGTTTGTTCGCGAGATAGGCGGAGTTTTATTCTATAACGACTCAATCGCAAGCAGTCCCACAAGGGCAATTGCAGGATTACACGCATTTAACAAAAAGCTTATTATAATTGCGGGAGGGTATGACAAAAAAATCCCGTTTGACGATTACGGATATGAAATAAAAGACCACGTTAAAAAGCTTTTCTTAATAGGAAAGACTAAAGATTTAATTAAGGCTGCGGCAGAAAAGGCAGGTATGACAGATATCGTTATAGCAGATACCTTGGAAGATGCCGTAAAAGGGGCATACGAGGCGGCGGAAAAAGGCGATGTTGTTATGCTTTCTCCCGCGTGCGCAAGCTTTGATATGTTTAAAAACTTTATGATACGCGGAGAATTGTTTAAAGAATATGTAAACAAATTAGAGGAATAATTATGGATATTTACAAAACTCTTAAGTGCCTTACGGAGAAAAACACCCGTGAGGCAAGAGAATATATTAAAAATTATATCACGCCCCTTTTAGATGAGGTTTATGAGAGCTCTGACGGAAGTGTTATAGGAGTTAAAAAGGGAAAAGAAAACGGCAAAAAAATAATGCTTGACGCTCATATAGACGAAATCTGTCTTATGGTTTCTGAAATTGACAAAAATGGCTTTTTAAAGTTTTCAGCAGTTGGCGGAATTTCGGAAAAATGCCTTCCGGGAGCGGAGGTTACGGTTTTCGGAAAAGAAAAGATAAAGGGCGTTATTGGCTCTGTTCCTCCGCATCTTCAGAAAGGGACAGATAAAAAGAGCTTTAAAAGTGAGGATATGTTAATTGATATCGGCATGGGGAAAAAAGATGCCGAAAAGTGCGTTAAAATAGGTGACTATGCAAAAATTAACGGAAAGTTTTTAAAGCTTTCGGACGATTTTTATTCTTCTTCCGCTTTGGATAACAGGGCGGGAGTTTTATCTTCTTTAATGGTTATAGAAAGCCTTAAGGATGTCGCTTTGGAGGACAGCTTGTATTTTGTTTTCTCGTCAGGGGAAGAATATGATATGTCGGGAGCGGCGTTGGCGGCAGAAAAAATAAAGCCTGATATGGCTTTTGTTGTTGATGTAACCTTTGGCGTGTCTTATAATGTAAGTGATTACTCGTTTGAGCTTGGGCGTGGCCCGTCTTGCTCGGTTGGACCAAATATTTCAAAAGAGCTTTATAAAAAAATAGAGGAAAGCGCAAAAGAAAACGGCATAACCATTTTCCCCGAGGTTTCGGGCGGAAGCAGCGGAACAAATGCATGGGCTATTCAGGTTTCGGGAACGGGAGTTAGGTGCGCAGTTTTGTCAATCCCCTTAAGGTATATGCACACTAATGTTGAAACAGTAAATATAAACGATATAAAAAGCGTAGCTATCCTTTTAGAAGATGTCATCAAAAAGGAGGGGAAATAATGCTTGAAAAGCTATGTAATATGTATGCAGTTTCGGGAGACGAAGAAGAAATTGCGGAGTTTATCATAGAAACTGTAAAGCCTTTTGTGGATATGGTAGAAACTGATGCTTTGGGAAATGTTATCTGCTATATAAAGGGCGAAAGCGATAAAAAGAGGGTTTTAGTTTCCGCTCACTTAGATGAGGTAGGCTTTATTATAAGCGGTATTACAGACGACGGATATTTAAAGTTTTGCTCGGTAGGCGGAATAGACGAAAGAATTATGCCCGGAAAAAGCGTTGTTATAGGAAAAAATGAAATCCCCGGCGTAATAGGAATAAAACCTGTTCACCTTATGAGTAAAGAAGAGCGGGAAAGTGTTTTAAAAGAAGATGAATTAGTTATTGATATCGGTGCAATTTCAAAAGAAGATGCCGAAAAGAGAGTTTCTTTAGGAGATTATGCAACCTTTAGCGCCAACTACACTGAGTTTGGTGATAACAAAATTTTATCAAAAGCACTAGACGACAGATGCGGCTGTGCGATTTTAACCGAGCTTTGTAAAAAGAAGTATTACTACGATACCTATATCTGCTTTTCCGTTCAGGAGGAGACAGGAACCCGTGGCGCAATAGTTCTGGCAAGAAAAATCAAGCCTGACTACGCCCTTGTTATAGAATGTACCTCGTGTTCTGACATTGGCGAAACTCCCGAGTTTAAATATGTAACAACAATGGGAGAGGGAGCGGCACTATCAATTAATGACGGTGGCTCGTATTCAGATGTTAAGATGACAAAAAAGCTTTATGCGCTGGCTAAGGAAAAGGGTATTCCCGTTCAGTATAAAAGGTCAAATGCGGGCGGAAACGATGCAAGAAGCCTTCAGGTTTCGGGCGGAGGCGCAAAATGCGTGGTTATTTCAATTCCGTGCAGGTATCTTCATTCGCCTGTGGGAGTTATTTCAAAAGACGATTATATATCGGCAAAGAAGTTAGGTGCGCTCTTTTTGGAAAACATAAAGGAGGATTAATATGGAGCTTTTAGAAAAGCTTATAAATACATTTTCGGTCTCAGCAAATGAGAAAAAAACCAAAGAGGTTATAAAAGAAAGCCTTAAAGGTGCAAAATGCGAAATTTATGAGGACAATATCGGAAATCTTATAGCAAGAAAAAGCGGAAACGGCATAAAAATAGGAGTTTTTGCGCCGCTGGATTTAGCGGGCGGCGTTGTAACATATAAAGATAAAGAAAAAATCCGTTTTGTTTCGGTTGGCGATATTAATGAGGCTAAGTTTATTAATATGACAGCCGTTTTTGAAAACGGAAAAAAAGGCTTTATTTACTGCGAGGATATAAATAACTTAAGCTTTGACAATATGTATATTGACGCCTGTGGATTAGATGATATTGAGATTGGCGATGCGTTTTTATTAAAAGGTGAAATCTTTTCTGATGAGGAAAAGATAATAGCTGTCGGAGCGGGGGATAAGGCTCTTCTTTATTCTCTTATAGAGGCTTTGAAAGAAGATAATAAAAACGATATAACGGCAGTTTTTGCTACGCGCTCTCGCGTTGGCTTTAAGGGAGCTGTAGCAGCGGCGGAAAAAATGGATTTTGACCTTTGTATCTGCCTTGGAGAAAGCGAAAATTCCCTAGCAGATGGCGTGTTACTCACTGTAAAGGGCAAGAATATGATTTCAGACGAGATAGCAGTGTCTTTAATCGAGGGCTTGCTAAAAGAAGAGAAAATTTCATTTAAAAGAGAAGTTAATATGAACACTTCTTCGTGCGCGGGACTTGTAAAAAAGGCTGATATATCGGAGGATAAATATGATATAACATACGTCAGCAGTCTGTTTTAT
>CALAUK010000186.1 GCA_937892135.1 uncultured Clostridia bacterium
ATTAATGCAATCTTAACCGCATCAGCAAGCATAGCCTCCATGTCAGAAGCATTAGCAAAGCCTTCGCCAAAAATTAAATCTCTTGCATAAGCCTTGGCATCAGCTGTAAGCTCACCGTAAGCTGTTAGTGTGCCAGCTGTTGTGTTAAGAAGCTTTCCTGTGTAATCTGTTATATCAGAGGGAATCTCTGCATTAAAAAGTGCATGAACGATTTCAACCTCTATCTCTTCACGAGCAGTTAAAAGGTCAGCATCCTGAAGAGAGCCTGCAGCCTGAGGCAAACCCAACAAAGTGTCGTTTGTGAAAAGCGCCTCTGCTGCTAATAATAAAACAGCGTCTTTTTCTGCAATATAAGAACCATCCTCATTCTTAACAAGTGTAAGGTCTATTGCTAATTCTCTCGCATGCGCTTCAAGATATCCTTTAACTGTCGCAATACCTGCTTCTTTCGCAGCCTCGTCTGCATATGTAGCATTAATTGCAACCAAAATTTCTGCAAGTGCGCCCTTTTTGTTTGCAGGAGTTGAGAAATAAAACTCATATGATGCCACATCATTTGATGTTGCATATACGATATAATTGCCATAATTGCCTGGGTCTGCAGTAGCGGGCAAAGTAAATGAAGCTGTATAAGTTCCGTCTGCAGCTGCAAACACCTGGCTGACACCTGCAACAACTGCAGGATCCCATACTCCTGAAGTAACCATAGCATCAACAATTGCCTTAACAGCAGCATCACGCTCGTTTTCAGGTGTGCTTTCAGGTATAATATCTGGTCCTAACAATAGCAATGTAACACCCGCTATATTCTTATCTAATGTTTTACCGGAAATCTCAATAGTTGTTCCCGAAACATCGTGCACTGCTTTGACAGTAGGTTTTTCTGCAGTTTCTGCAAAAGCACTCACTCCGCTTAACATAAGCATTGCTACTACCAGAATGAGCGAAATAAACTTTGTATATTTCATTCCTGTTTTCCTCCTTTTCTCATATTGCCCGGAGAACGCGTTCCCCGGGCTTTTATGGGAAACTTAATTTTCTTTTAATTAATCAATAACAATTGTGTAGTAAGCAAATATTTTATCAAACGAGTAACCATTTTTAGCAGCAATTACTATCGCATTATCATTTTCTAAGATATAATCGCTTTCAATCGGTAAAGAATATGTAGAGTTCATATATCCTTTTACTGTCGCATCATATTTTGTATCAATCTCAAGAGCAACAATAAGCTCTTCCAATGTCATACCGTCGCTTACTGTGATAGTTCCTGCAGTTTCGTTAATTACAACACTTGCTGAACCTGACTCTATAACAGTCTGCTCGCCCAGAACAGGATTATATGTGCCGGCTGTCATAATAACATTATCCATATACAGCTTACCGGATGTTCCGGCCCACTTCATTCTTAGACGGCATGCGCCGTAAGAATTATTCTGTCTTTCGTCAGTATGGGTTATTGTATAAGGAACTCCGTTAACATAAAGCTTAACACTGGTTGTTGAACCGTCAGCCGTATCAACAAATGCAACATGGTACCATTCATTTAGGTTAAATGCAGGAACTGTACTTGAAATTCCTGTCCAGTTGTCTCCAACTGCGCCCGATGCGCTAAGTGTAACCTGTCTGTAATAGCTTGTATTACTTGTGTAGTCAAGATCCTGATAAGGCATAATCATGAAACTTAGCTTTTCATTTGCAGATGTAAACATAATATCAGCAGATATATAAGATGCTTGTTTGATACTTGACTTCTGCCACTGCTTTGCTGTGCCGGATTTGTAATTCACTTCGTAAATCACATCATCTGCTGCCTTACCGCCCTTGCCGGCTACATTAGAAGTAATAGTAATGTTTTCTGAGTTCTCAGGAGAATAGAATGCGGTTGCACCGGTATTAATACCTGTCTCATCAGGAAGATTTTTAAACTTAAGATTATATACTCTCTCGTCTGTTCCTCTTGTTGTAACCAGCACGGCATTTCTCTTTGGAACATTTTCTCCGCTCGCTACTTCTGTAGCCTTTGTGCTGTCTGTGTAAACCTTAGTAATATATGTATGAGTATTCAAACAGTCTAAAAGTTCAGCCACTGTAAGTGTGTTGTCAGCATCGTCTATTACTAAATCTCCGCCAACAGCCACATCAGCATTCTGAAGCTCTACTACGCTTGAATTTGTTACAGCTACAAGCTCCATCTTACACTTGATGGGGT
>CALAUK010000187.1 GCA_937892135.1 uncultured Clostridia bacterium
AGATAAACGGATAGCGGAAGTTTTCCATAAAGTTAAAGCCTAAGATTTTTCCAAGTCCTATTGCCATATCGCTGTAGCCTGAAAAATCAAAGTAAACCTGAAGCATATATGAAAATGCGAACACCCACGCATAGAGTGCGGGCGGGCTTTCCATAGCATAGAAAAGCGAGCAGAATTCGCCTAAGGTGTTAGCCAGGATTACCTTTTTGGCAAGACCTAAAATAAAACGTCTTATGCCGTAAGAGACTTTTTCAAAAGAAATAGTCCTTTCATTAAGCTCTCTTTCAACGTCAGAATAGCGCACAATAGGACCTGCTATTAGCTGAGGGAAGAGCGCTATATATGCGCCTAAGGTTATAATATTTTTTTGCGCTTTAACATTTTTTCTGTAAACATCAATCGTGTAGCTTAAAATCTGGAATGTGTAAAAGCTTATGCCAATCGGAAGTGCTATGTTTAAAGCAGAAACGGGAATTTTAGTCACCGCTGAAAAGTTTTCAATAAAAAAGTTTGCATATTTAAAGTATGCTAAAAGCCCTAACGAGAAAACCGCCGAAAGCACCATAAAAAGCTTCGATAAAGGCTTATCGGAAAACTTTTCAATTAAAAGACCGAGCGCGAAGTTTACCAAAACGCTTAAAAGCATTATCAAAAGAAACTTTGGCTCGCCCCAACCGTAAAAAACAAGGCTTGAAACCAAAAGCACTGCATTTTTAAGCTTTTTCGGTGCAAGAAAATATATTAAAAGCACACACGGAAGAAAGTAGTATAAAAAAGTAAGGCTTGAAAAAAGCATAAATTTCCTCCTTTGTCAAAAAATAAACTGCAAGAAAACTTGCAGTTTATTTTATTATTCCTCTACGGGAGCCTCTTCAAAAGCGGTGGGGCACATAACGAAAAATACCTTATCTCCGTTTGAGCCTGTAACCATTTCATCTGCCTTTGTGCAGATATTCCATCTTAAGTTAGCAGAAGACTTTAAGTTATTTATAAAATCGCCTGCGCTAACGCTTCCGTCAAGAGTGAAAACATAGCCTACAAAGGGAACTGTTCCAATCATAGGGCAGAACATAGCGCCCTCTTTAAAGCCTTTAATTTCAGTATTGTCAAAGCCTGAAAGGAAACCTTCCTCGACTTCTACCGCACCGCCCATAAAAGCGATTATCTCGTGAGAAATAAGCTTTTCTGCAATAGAAAGTGCAGAAGAAGATGGGTTTTCCTTTTTGAATGCATCTAAAAGTGTGTTACCAACGCTCTTTTTTGCGCTCTCTTCATTTTTCTCGGGAGCTTTTGAAGCTTCGGGTTCTTTCTCAGGTGCAGGAGTTTTCTCCGGCTCGGGAGTTTTTTCAGGCTTTTCTTCTTTTACCTCTTCTTCTTTTTCTTCTGTCGTATCATTGTCAACAGAAACCTCTATTTCTGTTTCGTCGTTTTCAGGATTTGCAGTAGGTCCGTTTGTCTCCTCGCCTCCGCAGGAAACAAGCGCAAACGCCATAACAAGTGCTAATAAAAGTGCTAAAAATTTCTTCATTTTTCTTTCTCCTTTTAAATGTTTTTTTTATGGCATCAGTATAACATATAACAAAAGCGATGTCAATAAAATGTGCCACTCTAATGTTAATACTAATATATAAACTAAAAGGTTGCAAAATTTTAAAAAAAATTTTTTTATAAAGTGAAACTTACAAAAAACACTTGCTAAATCGCTAGTTTAGGTGTATAATAAAGATTAAAGTATAATTTGTAAAAAGCGGTAAATTTGTCCGCGGAGGAAATGAGGGAACCAAGGTGAAAACTGATATTCAGATTGCGCAGAGCGCTAAAATGGAGCCGATTGAAAAAATCGCAAAAAAGGTTGGCATAAAAAAGGAAGAGCTTTATATGTTCGGGCCTTACAAGGCAAAGCTTACAAATGAGCTTTTCGAAAGAGTTAAAGATAATAAAGACGGAAAGCTTATTTTGGTTACTGCAATAAATCCAACCCCTGCGGGCGAGGGTAAAACAACAACAACCGTAGGCTTGGGTCAGGCGCTTTCCAAAATGAAAAAGAAAGCAATAATCGCTCTTCGTGAGC
>CALAUK010000188.1 GCA_937892135.1 uncultured Clostridia bacterium
TGCGCCTTGCAGGAAGAAGAATTGCAAGAGAAGTTATCGCAGTTTACGAAGATGGTCTTGATGAGGCTCAGAAAGAGGTTGAGTTTAAACACGAGGTACGCATTATGCATCTTCCTTTAAGAAGAGTATCTTTAGCTCAGAAAGAGGCTGCAGAACGAGGCATTAAAGAGTACTTTGCGAACAGAAAAGATAACACATTCGATTATAACGATGTTGCGCACGTTCAGGTGCATACAGGAACATTGGCGCGTTTTGAGCTTCAGAACGAGGAAAATGTTTTAAATACAGAGGTTCACATTGTAAAAATGGGAAGCATTGCTATTGCAACAAATCCGTTTGAGCTATTTTTAGATTACGGAAACAAGATTAAGGCAAGAAGCAAAGCTGAGCAGACATTCTTAATTCAGCTCGCTAATGGCCACGAGGGATATCTTCCCACTAAAAAGGCAGAGCTTGGCGGACATTACAGCGCATTCGTTTCCAGTGGTCTTGTAGGTCACGAGGGCGGAGATCTGCTTGTAAGAAATACTTTGCAGGAGATTAATAAATTATTTTAAGGAGGAGACGTTATGATAAAAACAGCTTTTGTTGGTTTTGGTGAGGTTAACACACCTAAGGAAGTTATAATAAAAAAATGTGAAAAGGCTAAGAAGGACCTTGAGGCAAAGGGCCTTGACTTAGTAAGTGTTTACCCCGTAACAGATGATTACGAGGAAAAGGACGTAAACAGTGCTATTGAGGCGCTAAAGGGCAAGGACTTTGACAGCTTGGTTATCTGTATTGCAGGTTGGATTCCTACTCACGCAGTAGTAAAGGTTTGCGAGCAGTTTAAAGATAAGCCCATGGTATTATGGGGCCTTTGCGGTTGGATTGAAGATGACGGAAGACTTGTAACAACTGCAGACCAGGCAGGAACAAGTGCTTTAAGAAAGGTTTTCTATGACCTTGGTTATACATTTAAGTATGTATACGATATAATCGGAAAAGAAAGCAAAGTTGGCGTTGTAGCAGATTATTGTGCGGCAGCTTCTGCGGCTAAGAAATTAAGAAGTGCAAAGGTTGGTATGGCAGGTTACCGCGATATGAATCTTTACGGTACTTTGTATGATGGAACTTCTCTGAAGAGAGTAGTAGGTCCCGAAATCGAAACTTTTGAAATGCTTGAAATGCAGCAGAGATACGAAAAGATTACTGACGAAGAAAAACAGGCTGTTATTGACAGCGAAATGAGCAAGTGGAACTTTGTAAAGCCTGCTAAAGTTGAGGGTATGAAGATGGCTGCAGGATACTACCTTGCAGTTAAGCAGCTTATCGACGAGAGAGGCTATGACGCAATATCACTTAAAGATGTTGACGGTATGAAAAAGCTATTAGGCTTCCCTCCTGCTCCGATTTTGATGCTTTTGTCTGATGCGGCAAAGGTTTCAACAATTCCGGAAAATGACTGTCTGGGTAATGTTACTCAGCTTATGGTAAAATACTTAACAGGTCAGTGCGGAGCATATCTTGAGTTTTATGAATACTTTGAGGACAGAGTTATCGCAGGTGTTCCGGATTACGTTCCCGCTGAAATCACAGAGGGACAGACAGAGGTTCTTCCCGCAGCGTTTGGTGAGCTAAACGAAGGTATACTTAATGTTTCAAAGGTAAAAACAGGCGAATTAACAATGTGCCGTTTGTTTACTGATAAAGGAAAGTATTATATGCACATGGTTAAGGGCGAGGGTGTTACTCCGAGAAAATGGGAGGAATGCGGTTGGACACAGCCTGCACCTCAGCTTCCCGGCCTTGAAATCATTATGGAGGACACAGAAAAGTTCTGTCAGAATGTTATGTGTCAGCACTACATAATTTCCTACGGCGACAATACTGAAAAGATTAAAAACCTTTGTGATATTTTAGGAATTGAAATTCTATAATGAAAAAGACGCTATGCCTGGCATAGCGTCTTTCTTTTTAAAGCTCTTTAAGCTTTTTAATAATTTCATCGCCGACTTCTTTTGTGGTGTTGTTTCCGCCAAGGTCAGGAGTGAGACAGGTTTTTTCTACAAGCACCTTTTCAATGCAGTCTATAAGCTTTTTACCCCAGTCGGCGTGACCGAAGAAATCAAGCATCTGACTTGCGGACCATACTGTTGCTAAAGGATTTGCCATTCCCTGACCTGCAATATCGGGAGCAGAGCCGTGAATCGGCTCAAACATTGAGGGAAAGCTTTTTTCGGGATTTATGTTTGCGCCTGCCGCAAGCCCCATGCCGCCTGCGATTGCAGCGCCTAAGTCTGTTAGTATGTCACCAAAAAGATTTGATGTAACGACTATCTCAAAACGCTTGGGGTCTTTAACCATAAACATACTTGCGGCGTCAACAAGGTATGAATAAGTTTTAACCTCGGGATAATCTTTTCCGACTTCGGAAAAAATCTGATCCCAGAAAACCATAGAGTAGTTAAGAGCGTTTGCCTTTGAGATGCTTGTAAGCGATTTGCCCTCCGCCTTTGCAAGCTCATAGGCATATCTTATAACACGCTCACAGCCTTTTCTTGAGAAAACGCCGTCCTGAATAACAACCTCGTTGGGTTTTCCGCGGAAGAGCCAGCTTCCGCTTCCTGCATATTCGCCCTCGGTGTTTTCGCGGACAAATATCATATCAATATCTTCAGGAGAAGCATCCTTTAAAGGAGTTGGTGCGCCGTTTAAAAGCTTAACTGGTCTTAAGTTTATGTACTGGTCAAAGCTTTTTCTTATAACCAATAATAAATCCCACAGGGAAATATGGTCGGGAACTCCGGGAGCGCCTACTGCGCCTAAGAAGATTGCATCAAAATTTTTAAGCTGTTCGATACCGTCTTCTGCCATCATTCTGCCTGTTTCCTTGTAGTACTCGCAGCCCCAGGGAAAGTGAGTAAATTCAAAATTAAAGCTTCCGTCAAGAGAAGAAACCTCTTTTAAAACTTTAATTCCCTCATCTATAACTTCAGGGCCTATACCGTCTCCTGCAATAACTGCAATTTTATATGTTTTCATAAGTCTACCTCCATTTGTTTGTACTAACATTATAATAGAGAAAAACCTGTTTGTAAAATACATATTTGCTTGACAACTATAGGCAAAAACTATATAATGGAAATTGCAAAGGGGGGGAGACGGGTGAATATTGTTCAGCTTAAATATTTTTGCGCAGTTTGTGAGCATAAAACTGTTGTGAAAGCGGCTGAGAAGCTCTGTATATCACAACCGTCTTTGTCTGATGCAATAAAAAAGCTTGAAAAAGAGTTTGGAATAGCTTTGTTTAAAAGAAGCAGCCGCGGAATGATTGCCACATATGAGGGCGAAGTTTTGTATAAAATGAGCCGCGAGTTAATTTCAAAAGAAGAAGAGCTTAAAACGGTTATGGAGGATCTGGGCGAAAAGAGAAAAAGATTACGGCTTGGAATTCCGCCTATGATTGGCTCTATTATAATGCCTGAGATTTATAAGGGATTTATAAAAGAAAACCCCGAAATTGCGGTTGAAACTGAAGAGAGCGGAGGAGGGGAGCTTATAGAAAAGCTTCTTTCTGGAGATTGTGACATGATTATTGTGCCCCATTCTGCCTCATTTGACGAAAGACTCTCTTTTATGCATATAGCAAGGCTTGAGATAGTGTGTTACACCTCAAAGGAAAACGGAATTTCAAAAAGAAAATATGTTACGCCCGAACTTCTTTCGGGTGAGCCGTTGGTGCTGTTTGAAAACAGCTTCTTTCAGACAGAGGAAATAAAAAAATGGTTTGATAACGGAAAAGCAAAGCTGAATGTGCTTTTGCAGACGGGGCAGTTTTCGACAATGCAGAGCATTATTTTAAATAACACTGCATCGGGATTTATGTTCAGGCAGTTTTCTGAAAAAAATAAAGAGCTTGTTATGCTTTCTGCTAAGCCCTCGCTCTATCTCGATATAAGCCTTGTGTGGAAAAAAGGCTCATATACTTTTACAGGTATGAGAAAGTTTAAAGAATATGTAAAAGAAAACAACCCATTTGAACAAAGGAGATAAAACAATGAAAAAAGGCGAAGGTATTAAAAATTTTTTGTTTATGAGCTTGGGCTGTGTGCTTCTTTCAGCGGGAGTATACTTTTTTAAAATTCCGAACGGCTTTACTACGGGCGGAGTTTCGGGTATAGCAACTATATTCGGTAAAATCACACCCGTAAGCGCAGGAGCGTGGATATGGATTTTAAATGCGGCGCTTCTTGTTTTGGGATTTTTGCTTTTAGGCAGGCAAAACGGAATAAAAACTGTTTATTGTAGCATGCTATATTCAGCGATTATTTATATTTTTGAAAAGGTTTTCCCTATGAGTGCACCTTTTACTGATGAGCCTTTTATGGAGCTTGCATACGCTATGCTTCTTACGGCTATCGGTTCTGCGATGATTTTTAACTCAAATGCATCATCGGGGGGAACTGATATTGCGGCACTTATATTAAAGAAGTTTACAAATATTGATGTAGGCAAGGCACTTCTGGCTGTTGACTTTGTTGTTGCATCAAGCTCATTTTTCGTTTTCGGTATGAAGATAGGTCTGTTTTCACTCTTAGGCTTGTTTGCAAAGGCATTTATAGTAGACGGTGTTATAGAAAGCTTTAACACCTGTAAGTACTTTATTGTTATAACAACAAAGCGCGATGAGGTATCAGAATATATTATGAAAACTCTTCATCACGGCGCAACAATTCATTCTGTTATAGGTGAGTTTACAAAAGAAGAAAAAACTATGATACATACAGTCTGCAAGAGAGTTGAGGCAATAAGATTAAGAAACAAGGTTAAACAGATAGACCCTCATTCTTTTATTATTGTAACAACAAGCAGTGAAATTATAGGAAGAGGCTTTCGTAGCGTGTAAGCCGAGGCTTAAAGGAGAATTTTTATGGATAACAAAGTTATGTTTAAAATCGGATATGGATTA
The DNA here is from genome assembly GCA_937892135.1 of uncultured Clostridia bacterium. Lineage (GTDB taxonomy): Bacteria > Bacillota > Clostridia > UBA1381 > UMGS1253 > CAKSHP01. The sequence goes on from CALAUK010000188.1 coordinate 4,952, forward strand.
TATGTTCTTACCTGCGAGGAAGACGGCAAAGACAATGGCTGCATAATAAATACGGCTATTCAGGTTACTTCAAACCCCAATCGCATTTCGGTGACGGTTAACAAACAAAACTACACAACTTATATGTGTCTTCGCAAAAAGAAGTTTAATATAAGTATTTTAAGTGAGAAAGCAGATTTTGAAATCTTTAAACACTTTGGCTTTTCTTCAGGAGGAAAGATAGACAAATTCCGTGATTTCCCTGACTTTAAAAGGGCTGAAAACGGAGTTTCATATATAACAAAGGGCACGAACGCATATATTTCGTGCAAGGTTTATGAAACTATTGACCTTGGAAGCCATATTATGTTTATAGCAGATGTTACGGGCGGAGAAATTCTGTCGGACGAAAAAAGCGTAACTTATGATTATTACCATGAAAATATAAAACCAAAGCCCGGGAAAAGCGAAAACAAAACGGGCTACCGCTGCAAAATCTGCGGTTATGTTTACGAGGGAGAGAACTTACCATCTGATTTTATCTGTCCCTTATGCAAGCACGGTGCAGAAGATTTTGAGAAAATTTAACCAAAAGCAAACCGCAAATTTTGTGCGGTTTGCTTTTTTTATATTTGTTGATTTTGAAAAAAAGATATAGTAAAATAGAATTAGTATCATATATTCAAAACAAAAATCATAATAAAAAACGAGGTGTAAAAAATGAAAGAAATTATAGGTCAGATATTTGGTATAATCGGTCTTTTTATTTTTGTTTTTTCTTCTGATCTGTATAAACGAAAATTTGAAGAAAAAATGATGGAAAATAGACAACGTATAAACGAATCTTTATCAAATCGTTTTGGTTTTGAAATTAAAAATGATTTGATGTGTGATGTTCTTTTATATAAAAAAATTGAAAAACGTGGATTCTTAATTAAAAATAATAAAGAAGGTTTTGAATGTCTGGAAAATATAAGATTAGATGGCAGAAATCTGATTCAGAAGAATTAAACAGGGCCGTTAAAAATTTTAATGCTAAAATAACAAGAATTGAAAAAAAGAATCCAGAATTAAAAAATGCTTTGCCTGAAAAAGTATCAGCAAAGCAATTAAAAGAATTAATCAACACAAGACAAGACTTAAAAAGAGAATTGAATGCGTTGAAACGTTTTACAGACAAAAATAATAGAATTGGAAAAACAGAAGATGGGTCTTATGAAGGAATTACCATCTTTGGAGATTATAAAACAAAAATCACGAAATGGCAAGAAAAAGAGATTAACAGACGTTTAACAAATATTAACAGACGAAGAAATAAAATATGTTGTTAACGGATATTTATCTGAAGAAATAAAAGACTATCAAATGAGTTCACTATTAATGGCAATTCTTTT
>CALAUK010000189.1 GCA_937892135.1 uncultured Clostridia bacterium
GCGAAGGCGGGTACTGTGAGCAAGGCTCACGGTCGACGAGCAGGGCGGATTGCAACGCAAGGCGCATCCTGTTATCCCGACCAAAAAGAAGCACCGTTTTTGCGGTGCTTTTTTATTATTTAAAAGATGGAGCTGTTGTTTCGGTGTTTTCAAAGGCGTTGGCGCCGGGCTCTGACATTGAAAAGTACATTCTTGCGGCCTTGGTTGTGCCGAAATCTTTGTTGGAGCCACTGTTTTGAACCTTGTTAAAGGCATCACGGAACATCTGGTTATGAGCTTCTTCGCGGTTTAAAAGAAAATCAATAGTTTCTTTTACTTTTTTATCATCTATCTGGCGATATAAATATTCATAAACCACCTTTGCACGCTGTTCGGATGCGATATTGCTTAAAAGGTCAGCACACAAATCGCCTGTTACTGTAACATAATCCGCTGTCCAGGAATAACCCGAAGCATTTATAAGTCCGGGGTTTAAACCTAAAATAACATGAGACTGAATTTCGCCGGCAGGCACTTTGCTTGCATCAACATCATGGCCATTTAGAAGATTAATGGTTTGCGCAATCATTTCCATATGACTGAGTTCTTCTGCGGCTATGTCAAGAAATAAGTCCTTGATTTCAGGGTCTTTTATGCGAAAGCTCTGCGACATATACTGCATAGCCGCTTTAAGTTCACCGTTTCCACCTCCAAGCTGCTCCTGAAGAAGAGCTGCATACTGCGGGTTTGCCTTTTCTATTTCAACAGGGCGAAAAAGCATTTTTTCATGTTTAAACATATTATCTACCTCCAATTAAAGCTTTCGTTATTATTTTTAGCAATTGGAGGGAAATTATTCGTTGGTTTGAAAATTAAAAAAAGCAGACGTTGAGTCTGCTTTTTGTTTAGTTAAGTATTTTTCTTAAAGTCTCTGCATCACTGTTTAGATTTTCAATGCTTCCGTCTTTAACAAACTCAATCATAAGCTTGTAGTCTTCATCTTTTATATCTGTATAGAAAGCATCCAAAAGGTCTTTTATGGAAGACAAAAGGCCGTATCCATCTTTCGCAGTATAGTTTTGAATGTGCATAATGCCCGAAGAAGCTTTTCTTGTGCGGTCTCTGTCTCTTACGTTTTCTTCTGCCGAAAGAGCTCTGTCAGGCTGCCAGTAAAGGCGAACATTATCTTTATTAACTGCTTCTATAAGCCACATAGCTTCATCACAGGTTTCGGTTAATGTGTACGGATGGTACTCAAAACCAAGAATGATGCCGTGCTCTTTTGCTTTATCTGCCATATAAACAGTATTTTCCACAATCAGCTTGCGATATTCGTCATCGCACTTTGCGGGAGAGCGTGTGCCTGCCCATATGCGTATAACGGGAGCTTTAAGCAAAACAGCAGTTTCAACTGCTGCATCACAGTCTTCTTTATTTTCCATGCGGCAATATGAACCAAGAGAAGCAATTTCAATTCCGTATTCTTCTGATAATTTTATAATTTCGTCTGCACGCTCTTTGTCACAAAGGATAACATGGTTATCCGAAACACCCCATTCGATACATGAAATTCCTGCCTCTTTTGCAAGGCGGATAGCATCTTCTACGGGGTATTTTTTTAAGGTTAATGAAGTCATTCCAATTTTCATAATGAATTCTCCTTATTAAAGCTGTTTATATGCTTTTTCTAAAACGGCAATTACGTCACGGCCATATTCAGCTGTAACCATTTCGTTTTCTTCGCCCTTAAGCATTTTAACAAACTCTTCCATCTGACCGTCCATAAAGTTTCCTGTTTTTCCGCAGTCAACAGGCTCATAATCATTTTTGCCTTCGGCAACAAGAATAGTGTCCCAACCACGAACCTTAACTGCGCCGCCTGTGAAATAGAAGGTTGTTTCATGGCAAGGGGGAACAAGAGAGCCTATGTGAGTTAAGCTTGCGCTTGCACCGCCTGAAAGCTTAAACAATAGCTGAGCATGAGCTTCAACATCGTGGTCAGTATAGAAGTTTCCGCTAACGCAGGATATTTCTTCAACCTTTTTGCCTGTCATATAAAATATCTTATCTAACGAGTGAGCACCATAGTTCATTAAAATGCCGCCGCCTGAATGTTTCTTTGTTAAAAACCATTCGGGACGATCTGTGAAATATTCAACATTTCTGATTTCGTCGATTGCGCAAAGCTTTCCAAGACGCTCTTCTTCAACAATCTTTTTAAGAGCGCGGTTAGCATTCATATAACGCTGAGGATGACCTACTGCTAAAATCGCACCGCTCTTTTTGGCAGCTTCAATCATAGCGTCACATTCTTCAACTGTGTTTGCCATGGGCTTTTCAACCAGGACGTTTATGCCTTTCTCCAAAAAGTATATAGAAACATCTTTATGCAAATCATGGGGAAGGTTTACTATAACTGCATCAAGCTCTTCTTTTTCCTGCATATCCTTGTAATCGGAATAAGCGCGTGCGTTTATATCCTCTGCAAGCTTTTCTGCTTTTGCAAGAGTACGATTGCAGATTGCAGTAAGTTCACATTCAGGGTGAGCCATAATAGCTTTTTTGTGCATAGAACCAACGGAGCCTACGCCGATAAGACCAATTTTAAACATAATAAGTTCCTCCTAAAAAATATATCTTCAACAGACATTATAAAGCAAACACGGAAAAAAGTAAAGGTTATTTCTTCTTTTTGCATTTTTTTGTAAGAAATAGCCAATTTATACAGTTTTAATTTAATGAAAATGCCGTAGACAAAAGAAAAATGACTAGAACTTTAGTGGGCACAAAGAAAAAACAAGCAGAAGTCTGATTGACAGATCTCCGCTTGTCTTTATGAGGTATTTAAAAAAGGGTCCGTATTCATTATATGCACTGTAATTTTGAATATATTTCTATTATAGTATTGATTATTGTATATTTCTTGTGTTATAATGATAAAAAGTAGTATGATATTCGTTTTTTGGAGGTGAATACTTATGAAAACTATTGGAAAATATGAAGATGTTTCAAGGGGCACTATAGATTTTCCTGCTGAATACTATAATCCGCAGGAGGGTGATGTTAATTATGTTATGAAGTATCACTGGCATATGGACTGGGAGCTTATAAGGGTTAATGATGGCATTTTAAGAATTACCTTAAATGAAAACAGATTTGTTTTAAACGAGGGAGATATCTTTATAATTCCGGGAGGAATACTTCATGGAGCGGAGCCTGAAAAATGCGAATATGAATGTATTGTTATGCATGATTCAGTTGTTTTTGGCGCAGGTGTTTTCGCTAAAAACAAAATAAGAGAAAATATTAATCACCCGCTTTGCTTTAAAAAGGAAAAGGATTTTGAGCTGTGGAGTTATGCAAACACATTTTTTGATGCTTTAAAAGAAAAAAAGGACGGATTTGAAATTGTTGCAACGGGTGCGATAAATCTTCTTGCGGGGAAAATTATAGAAAAAAAGGTTTCGGGGATAACAGAGGTCGGAGGCGAAATTTCAAATAAAAGAATAGATAAAATTAAAGAAACTCTTAAAATGATAGAAAATGAGTATCACAGAAATCTCTCGCTTGAAGAGCTTTCCAAAACGTGCGGAATGTCGCCAAGGTATTTTTGCGAATATTTCAGGGAGATGACGGGAAGAACGCCCGTTGAATATTTAAACAGATACAGAATTGAAATTGCCTGTAAAATGCTTACCGTTTCGGGAATGAATGTTACAGAGGCAGCTCTTGCCTGCGGATTTAATGATATAAGCTACTTTATAAAGAAGTTTAAAAATTACGTTGGGAAAACTCCGAAACAATATGCGATAAAGTATCATAAATGAAAAAGGCTGAACGATTAATCGTTCAGCCTTTTTATTATTCTGCTAGTTCGTAATCAATTGTAAATGCCTCTTCTGAAGCTTTCTGCACGCGGATTAGACGAGCGTCACCGGGAGCAAGACTTATCTTTAGTTCGTTTGCGTTATCAAATAAAACTTTCTGCTTTCCGTCTTCCTTGCTTACTTCATAGATACGGAAATTGTCTTTCATACTAAGCGTAATTTCTGATGCTTTTTCATAGTCACGATTCTGGATAACTGCATACTTGTTGCCGTATTCGTCTTCTAATTCGCCGACAGAAGTTCTCTTTGGAAGCTCGCCTTTAAAGATTGTGCTTTCTTCCATTGTGTTAAAGTAATCTTTTGTAAACTCACAGCCGGGAAGCAAATCAGATGAGTGAATAATAAGCTTTGAATCAAGAGCCATAAGTGTATTACCAAGATTTTTGATTTCTGCGTGAATTTTTTTCTGATCTTCAAAGAAATCGCCCTTTGAGCCGTCGGGATTCATAACGCGGTTTCCTAGCTGACCTGTTGCATAGTTTTGAAGACCTTTTGCACCGTATAAAACAGCGGCATACATAAATGCACGAACCATGGGGAATATAAATTTCTCGTCCGGTGTCCATTTGAAAATTTTGCCCATTCCCTGATAGTAGAACCAGAAAGGAATATTGTGCTTTGCGGCAACCTTTCTGTTTAGAGCCATAGAAAGAAGCATAAAGCTGTCGTCAAGCTGATTTTCAAAGTTGTATGCATGATCGCCCCAGCAATTAAAATAGTTACCTACGGGGTAATAGTCAAAAGACATTACGGGAGGATCCATTTTCTCGGCAAATTCCTCGATATAAGGAACATATTTGCCGTTTTCCCAGGAAACACCCTCTCCACCGTCACGGCGGTTATAGTCAGGCTCTGCAACAGTGAACAAAAGTGCTTCAGGGTCTAATTCCTGCAAAATATCCATCTGTCTTCTTGCCTCTTTCATCTGCACGTCGTTCTGAGGCTCATCCCACACATAGTAGCCTATTGTGTGCTTTTTATCTTTAAGCTTTTCAACAACTGCCTTGATATCTTCATATGAAGGGTTTAACTCAAGGTTTCTAAAGCTCATTCCTCCTAAAAGGCTCATATCCTGGAAAACAAGGTCGATTTCGTTCTTCTCACAGGCTTCAACTGCTGCCCATGCGCCCTCGTGCTTAACCCAGCCAAGCTCTAACATATTAAAGCCTGCTTCCTTAAGATGCTTTGCATATTTGTCGGCAACTTCATTTATGTCGCCTACATGAGTGCCGCTCTGCGGAAAGCCTGAGAAGGTTGAAAGAACAAAGTCCTTCTGCTTCCAGATAAATCTTTTATTACCTATGGGGTATCTTTTTAAAGTAACATTTTTCATATCAGAAAAACTCCTTTTTATTTATATTTTATGCTTTAACTTATACCATAAAAGTATAAATATGTCAATACAAAAAGGAAAAAACGAATAAAATTCTTTGGGATTTAAAGGCAGGGGGTGTATGTTGACAAATATGCTGATTTATGCTAGAATAAACGAGGTATTTACGAATGCTTTTTAAGAAAGGCTGTGTTTGTTTATGCAGATAGTTTTGCTTACGGCGTTAGGAGTCGGAGGGGCAACGGTTTTCGGGGCTCTTTTAGGCTTTTCTTTTAAGGAAATGTCTCATAAATTCAGTGATATGATTCTCTCATTTGCGGCAGGCGTAATGCTCTGTGCGGCAGTTTTGGGGCTTATTGTTCCATCGGTTGAGATGGGCGGAAAATTTTCTGTTCTTGTTGCCGTTTTGGGAATTTTTTCAGGAGCGGCAGTGCTTAATATGATGGATATGCTTGTGCCTCATCTTCACAGGCTTTCGGGCTCTGACATTGAAGAGCATAGCGAAAAAAGCAAAAGCATAAATAAGGTTTTGCTTTTTGTGTTGGCGATTGCGATTCATAATCTTCCTGAGGGAATTGCGGCAGGCGTAGGCTTTGGAACGGGAAATACTTCTGAGGCGCTTACTATTGCGTTGGGTATTGCACTTCAGAATATCCCTGAGGGTATGGTTATAATCGCTCCTATGCTTGCAGTAGGAATGAGCAAGAAAAAAACGCTTCTTATAGCTATGCTTACGGGTGTTGTTGAAGTTATCGGAACATTTTTGGGATACTTTGCTGTGGCAGTTTCAAGTGCGATTTTGCCGTTTGCTCTTTCCTTTGCAGGAGGAACAATGCTTTATGTTATTTCAGATGAGATGATTCCCGAAACACATCACGAGGGAGCAAGGGGAGTAACGTATGCTCTTTTGGCAGGATTTTGCTTAATGCTAATAATGGACTTATATTTGGGATAAAATACTTTTAAAGGAGGTGCTATGCATGAAATATATTTGCGATGTATGCGGTTATGTGTATGACGAGCAGGCAGGAGATCCGGATAATGGCATAAACCCCGGAACAAAATGGGAGGATTTGCCTGAAGACTTTGTTTGCCCCCTTTGCGGTGTAGGCAAAGACCAGTTTAGCGAAGAATAATAAAAAAGCAGGAGTTCTCCTGCTTTTTTTGTTGGAAATGGGAGGAAAGAAATGAAAATTACAGATAAAATATTATATGTTGGCGTAAATGATTATGATATAGATTTATTTGAAGGGCAGTATAAAGTAGAAAACGGAATGGCATATAATTCCTATGTTATATTAGATGAAAAAATTGCCGTTATGGATACTGTGGACAAGAAGTTCGGCGAGCTGTGGCTTAAAAACATTAAGGAAGTTTTAGGCGATAAAAAACCTGATTACCTTATTGTTCATCATATGGAGCCTGACCATTCTGCAAACATTGATAAATTTGCCGAAAATTACCCTGAGGCAAAGATTGTGGCAAGCTCTAAGGCATTTAATATGATGGCTCAGTTTTTTAAAACAGATTATAGCGAAAGAAGAATTGTAGTAAACGAGGGAGACAGCCTGTCTTTAGGTGAAATGTGTCTTTCATTTATAAATGCTCCTATGGTGCATTGGCCT
>CALAUK010000190.1 GCA_937892135.1 uncultured Clostridia bacterium
TTACGATTTCCGATGGTTAATATACCATTTTCATCAAAAGTACATACCTTGCCGTCGATATAATGAACACCTGTAATTTTCACACCGTCAACATAAATTTTTATGTTATTGTATAATGCTTCGATTGTTTTTGTATTACTTGCAGCATAAACAACACCTGATAACAAAAGTGTTGCACTTATAAATCCTAATACATAACCTTTTAATGTCTTTTTCAATTTTTATTCCTCCATTTCAATCTGTTTTGCACTTTTTAATTTGCCTAATGGAGAAAACCTCACCCCCCTTAATCATTATAAACTCGCAAAATAAAAAGTGCGCCAACCGGAGTCGACGCACCGAAAACGCAAACTCCAATTGTCGCCAAACAAGTTTCAAGTAATTGCAAGGACATATCCTGACACAATAAGCTTGATGGAATCTGCGTTTTTAACAAATTTTCACAAACTTATTGTGTACGACGAAAAAAGGTATATTCCCTTACACAGAAAAATATCCTTACAATCACTTATGAAACTTATTTGGCAGAATTATTATAACACAAAACTTGCAGATTAACAAGTTTTTTTTAAATTCACATAAAAAAAGAGCCCTTTCGGGCTCAGTCTATACAATTGAATTAAACTTTGCGCTGTGCGCATGGCAGATAGCAACCGCTAAAGCATCTGCAACATCGTCAGGCTTTGGAACAGCATTTAAACCAAGCATTATTTTTACCATGTTCTGCATCTGCTGCTTGTCGGCTCTTCCGTAGCCTGTTATCGCCTGCTTTATCTGAAGCGGAGTATACTCAAAAGTCGGAATTCTGCTCTTTGCCGCCGCAAGCAGAATAACTCCCCTTCCGTGCGCAACTGTTATTGCAGTTTTAACATTAGTGTTAAAAAACAGTTCTTCTATTCCTATCGCATCAGGCTTATAGGTTTGTATAATTTTGCATAAATCATCATAAACACTTTCAAGCCTTGTGTCTAAATTCGTGTGAGCTTTTGTTGTAATTGCTCCATAATCAATTGTTCTGAATTTGTTTCCTTTATACTCAATAACTCCCCAGCCGACAATAGCTATTCCGGGGTCAATTCCCAGGATAATCATTCGTTTTCTCCCCTTATGTATAATTTTACTAAAATAGCTTTCATTTTTTAGTTTAAATTTATAAAGACTTTTTTATTTTTACTATTGATTTTTCTTTTTCAGTGTAGTATAATTATAACATCAAAACTTAATTTTATGCATTTTATTTTAATTTTTGCGCATAAATATGCAAATTTTAATGTATATTTATTCACGCATTTTCATGTATAAGATTATTTTATCATATTTTAGGAGGAAATGCAAATGGCAAAAGAAAAAGTTGTTTTAGCTTATTCAGGCGGTCTTGATACATCAATTATCATTCCGTGGCTTAAGGAGAATTACGATTATGAAGTAATCGCTGTATGCGGCGATGTTGGTCAGGGCAAAGAAACTGAAGGTCTTGAGGAAAAAGCTCTTAAGACAGGTGCTTCAAAGCTTTATATTGAAAATCTTCAGGAAGAATACGTTAAAGATTATATCTGGCCCACACTTAAGGCAGGCGCTGTGTATGAAGGAAAATACCTTTTGGGAACTTCTCACGCACGTCCCTGTATTGCAAAGCGTATTGTTGAAATCGCTCTTAAGGAGGGTGCAACAGCTATTTGTCACGGCTGCACAGGTAAAGGTAACGACCAGGTTCGTTTCGAGCTTGCAGTAAAGGCTTTGGCTCCTCAGCTTAAGATTATTGCTCCCTGGAGAATCTGGGATATCAAATCCCGTGATGAGGAAATCGAATATGCAGAAAAAAGAGGTATTCCCGTTCCTGTAACAAAAGAGGATAACTACTCTATGGACAGAAACATCTGGCACTTAAGCCATGAGGGTATGGACCTTGAAGATCCTGCAAACGAGCCCAATTACGACAAAATCTTAAAGCTTATGGTTTCTCCCGAAAAGGCTCCCGATGCTCCCACTTATGTTGAAATCGGTTTTGAAAAGGGTATTCCCGTTTCAATTGACGGTGTAAAATACGAAAGTGCCGCTGAGCTTTTGAAGAAAGCAAACGAGCTTGCAGCTGCTAACGGCGTAGGTATTGATGATATCGTTGAAAACAGATTGGTTGGCATGAAGAGCCGTGGTGTTTATGAGACTCCCGGTGGAACACTTCTTTACAAGGCACACAAAGAGCTTGAGTACATCTGTCTTGACAAGCAGACTCTTCACTATAAAGCAGATTTGTCAAACAAGTTTGCAGATTTGGTATATGACGGCTTGTGGTTTACTCCTCTTCGTGAGGCAATGAGCGCTTTTGTTGACTCAACACAGGAAACTGTTACAGGTACAGTAAAAATGAAGCTTTATAAAGGAAACTGTATGCCTGCCGGCGTAACTTCAAAGTATTCTCTATACGATGAAGATATCGCAACCTTCGAAGAAGACGAAGTTTACAACCAGAAAGATGCAGAGGGCTTCATTAACCTGTTCGGCTTGCCGCTAAAGGTTCGTGCTCAGATGCTTAGAAAAAATGGTGAAAATCTTAAATAATTAAAATTTCGGGCGGTTTATACCTACACCGCCCGATTTTCGTTAGAAAGGAGAACTCCTTATGAAACTTTGGGGCGGACGTTTTTCAAAACCCACCGACAAGCGTGTTGACGATTTTAACTCTTCAATAAGATTTGATAAAAAAATGTATAAACAGGATATATTGGGAAGTATCGCTCACGCAACAATGCTCGGAAACCAGAATATTATTCCAAAGGAAGACAGTAAGCTTATAGTTAAAACACTAAAAGAAATTTTATCAGATATCGAAAACGGAGAGGTTGAATTTTTAATCGATGCCGAAGATATCCATATGAATATAGAAAAAATTCTTACTGACCGCATTGGTGATGCCGGAAAAAGACTTCACACAGGAAGAAGCCGTAACGACCAGGTTGCGTTGGATATAAGAATGTATATAAAAGATGAAGCAAAAGATATAAGAGAGCTTATAATTAATCTTATGGGTGTTATCTTAGATATGTCAAAAGAGCATACGGACACAATAATGCCCGGATACACTCATCTTCAGAAAGCTCAGCCAATTACATTCGCCCATCATCTTTTAGCATATTTTGAAATGCTTAAAAGAGATATCTCCCGTCTTGATGACTGCACAGAAAGAATGAACCTTTGCCCCTTAGGCTCAGGCGCACTTGCGGCAACAACATATCCTTTGGACAGAGAAGCAGTTGCAAAAGAGCTTGGCTTTAGCGGAGTTACATTAAACTCTCTTGATGCAGTAAGCGACAGAGACTTTGCAATTGAGCTTTTGTCTTGTTTTTCAATTTTGATGATGCACTTAAGCCGTTTTTGCGAAGAGCTTATTTTGTGGAGCTCAAACGAATTTGGTTTTGTTGAAATGGACGATAGCTATTCAACAGGCTCATCAATTATGCCGCAGAAGAAAAATCCCGATGTTGCCGAGCTTATCCGCGGTAAGACAGGCAGAGTTTATGGCGATTTAACATCTCTTTTGGTTACTATGAAAGGAATTCCTTTAGCATATAACAAGGATATGCAGGAGGATAAAGAACCCGTTTTTGATGCTATCGATACAGTTAAGCTTTGCGTTGATGTTTTCGCTCAGATGATTTCTACTATGAAAGTAAACAAAGAAAAGATGCTTCAGGGCGCAAAAGGCGGATTTACAAATGCTACTGATGCCGCTGACTATCTTGTAAAAAAGGGGCTTCCCTTCCGTGAAGCTCACGCAGTTGTCGGCAAAATGGTTGCTTTTGCGCTGGATAACGGAAAAGCATTAGACGAGCTTACAATGGACGAGTTTTTATCAATGAGTGATATTTTTGATAAAGATATTTATGATGCAATAAGTATGGACACCTGTGTTAACGAAAGAAAAATCATAGGCGGTCCTGCCCGCGAGGCAACAAAAAAGGCAATAGAAATAAACGAAGAATATCTTAAAAATTTAATGTAAAAAGAGGGCTAAACGCCCTCTTTTTACATTTTTTTCATTCTGTGAATTATTGACACATAAGAGAAAATAATGTATACTTATTATATAAAACCAAGGGAGGAAACCGAAATGAAGAAATCACGATTTTTAATACTTTTTATGCTTATACTTACTTTATGCTTAGCATCTTGTGGAGGAGAAAAAACGCCTCCCCCGCCGGCTGAAACTCCCGCTCCATCTGAGCCACCTGTTGCAGAGGTGCCCGATGACGAGTTTTACACTCTTATGACCTCATCTGATTCACGCCCCATCGCAGTTATGATAGATAATAACTCTGCTGCCCGTCCTCAGTCAGGTGTTGAAAACGCCTTTGCCGTTTATGAGATGATGGTAGAGGGCGGAAGCACAAGACTTATGGCAATTTTTAAAGACAGTGAAATAAAAAAAGTCGGTCCCGTAAGATCGTCAAGGCATTATTTTCTTGATTATGCAATAGAACACGATGCAATTTATACTCACTGCGGCTGGAGTCCTCAGGCTCAGAGCGATATTACTACTCTTGGCATAAACAATATAAACGAGCTTACACATAATAACGGAAAAAACTTTTTCCGTGACAGCTCAAAAAAAGCTCCCCACAACCTGTACGCATCACTTCCCGAAATCATTTCTTCAGCGGAAAACAGAGGGTATCCTCTTACAACAGACGACGGGAATGTTTTTAACTACAATAACCAAGACACAGACATAGAAGACGGAAGCGATGCAACCTTAGTAAAGCTTCCCTACTCTAACGGTTACACAGTTTCATATAAGTATAATGCCGAAAAGAAGCTGTATGAAAGATTTATAAATTCTTCTCCTCACAGAAGCGCCTCTTCATCTGACAGCCTTTATGCAAAAAATATAATTGTGTATAAAGTAAGAAATTACGGCATAGATGAGTATGACAGACAGGAGCTTGAAAACATAGGCTCAGGTGACGGATATTATATTTCTAACGGAAAAGTAACAGAAATATCCTGGAACAAGGCATCAAGAGGACATAACACAAGATACACCACCAAAGACGGAAATCCTCTTTACATAAATCCCGGAAATGTGTTTGTGCAGATTGTACCCGTAAATTCAACAATAACAATAGAGTAAAAAAAGAGACTTGCTAATGCAAGTCTCTTTTTTTGGTATGCCCGATGCGATTCGAACGCACGGCCTACAGAGTCGGAGTCTGTCACTCTATCCAGCTGAGCTACGGGCACATATCAAAAAAGAAAAAGCGGATACTCTTACAGCATCCGCTTTTTCACATTTTCTTTAATTAGCGGTCTCCAGCGTCTTCAATACCGCTCATATCGGTAACAAGCTTTTCACTCATTATTTCTTCTTCGAATACGATTACTTCAGCTTCAGGAGCTTCATACTTTCTCATATATAACACACCTT
>CALAUK010000191.1 GCA_937892135.1 uncultured Clostridia bacterium
GGCAATGGTAAATTTCCCGAGAACATTTATTGTGTTCTTGTGCGTGCTTTGCTCGCGCCAAAGGAAATTGATTGAAATGGATGTAAAACGGTGGAAGGAAATCGAAGGTATAAATCTTAGCTTTTTCGAGGCGATAAACTGGTATATGACCTATAAGAAAGAGTTCCGCAACCTGATTATGCATCGCTTTAAGCATCCGTCGAAATCACCTATGAATCTGGTGCATTATTTTATTTGCCGTCTGCTGTGGAGACCTATGGAAAGCCTTTTTATCTACACCGCTGACATTGGCGGAGGACTATATATTCAACACGGTGTTGCATCTTTGATAGGTGCTGCCAAAATAGGCGAAAACTGCACCATAGGCCTTAAAAATGACGATGAAAACAATCCTTATCATTCTAATATGTGTCAAGACGGCATTGTACTTATCGGTGGCGGACTTAACATCTCTGAAAACACTCAGATCAGCAAAAATTCTATGATTGAAAATGATATAAAGGGGGGCGCTTAAATTGAACAGCCTAATGGGAATTATCCTTACAGAGGATAAAAGCAAACAGTTGGGTGCGCTTACCGAAAAGCGTGCTATTTCTGCTATGCCTATCGGCGGAAGATATCGCCTTATTGATTTTATCTTATCAAATATGGTAAACTCCGATATTGACCACGTGGGTATTGCAACACAGTATAACTATCAGTCGCTTATGGACCACCTCGGCTCAGGAAAGGCGTGGGACTTAAACCGAAAGAACAGAGGCCTTTTTATGCTTCCGCCCTTTATCGGAAGAGAAAGCTCTGCTTCAGGAAATGGCGACCTTGACATTCTTTACGGAATTTCAGACTTTATCCGCAAAAGCCAGTATGATTATGTTCTTTTGGCAAACGGTTCAATAATGTTTAACCAGACATTTAACAAAATGCTTGAAGCACACATCTCAAGCGGAGCGGATATAACAATTATGTATAACAAAGAAGAGAATGCCGAAAGCGATTTTCTTTCAAGGCACACAGTGCTTGACGTCTCTTCTGACGGCACCGTTTCAGACATTGTCAAAAATCACCACAACCCCAAAACAAAGAATGTATCTATGGACACTTATATCATAAGCCGTGTTCTTTTGCTTAACATTATTGAAGATGCTATTTCGCACGGAGAGCATGATTTTGTGTTGGATATTCTTATTAAAGGGCTTAATAAATACAAAATATGCGCCTATGAGGCAACGGGCTATGTTGGCCGTGTTGACACAATGGAAAGCTATTACAAAAACAATATGATGCTTCTGGATACTTCTGTGCGCCGTGAGATGTTTTTGTCTAAAAACAAGATATACACAAAGGTTAAAGACCAGGTTCCCACACAGTACGGTGACGGAGCGGTGGTTTCTGACTGTATGATTGCAGACGGCTGTATAATAGAGGGCCATGTTGAAAATTCAATCATATTCCGTGGTGTTCAGATCGAAAAAGGCGCAGTTGTTAAAAACTCTATTATTATGCAGAACAGTATGATACAGCATAACTGCTATATTGAAAATGCAGTGTTGGATAAAGAGGTAATTGTTAAATCAGGCAAAACCCTTACAGGTCAGCCTAATTACCCATTTGTTATTCCAAAGGCAAATATTATTTAGTTTACCTCTGTCTGCCATATGGCAGACAGAGAGCTTATGTGCCCGAAAAAGACACAAAAAAATCCACGGGCGGAAAGGTTATGGAAATTATGTTAAAGGTTCTTTTTGCATCCTCAGAAGCAGTTCCCTTTGCAAAATCAGGCGGTCTTGCCGATGTAGCAGGAACACTTCCTCAGAATTTAGATAAAAATGAGGTTGATATAAGGGTTATTATGCCAAAGTACGGCTCTATCCCCGAGCAGTTCGTTTCAAAAATGGAATATGTTACAAATATTTCCGTGCCTTTAGGCTGGCGTGAAAAGTACTGCGGTATTTTTAAGTTAGTGCACGAGGGAGTAACTTTTTATTTTATTGATAATGAGTTTTATTTCAAGCACGGCGAGCTATATAGCTACATTCACGAGGATATCGAAAAGTTCGCTTTCTTCTCGCGTGCCTGTCTTTCGGTTTTGCCGGCGCTTGATTTCAGACCCGACATTATTCACTGTAACGACTGGCAGACAGCACCTATCCCCGTCCTTTTAAATGCTCAGTTTCAGGATAATCCTTTTTATCAGGGCATTAAAACAATAATGACAATTCACAATCTTAAATATCAGGGAATTTGGGATAAAAAAGCTTTGGGCGATGTTTTCGGACTTTCTTACGATTATTTCACATCCGACAAGCTAGAGTTTAACGACAATTTAAATGTTTTAAAGGGCGGTCTTGTTTACGCAGATGTGATAACAACAGTAAGCGAAACTTACGCAAAAGAAATCCAGACTCCCGAATTCGGTGAGGGATTAGACGGGCTTTTAAGAGCAAAAAGCCAGAGTCTTACAGGCATTGTAAACGGAATTTCTTATGAGCAATATAATCCAAAAACAGATAAATTTATCGCTAAGCAGTACGGCTTAAGAGACTTTGTCTCAGGAAAGAGAGAAAATAAGCTCTCTCTTCAGAGAGAATTAGGCTTAAGAGAAGATGAAAACGCCTTTATGATTGGTATAGTAAGCAGGCTCACAGGTCAGAAAGGCTTTGACATAATAGCACATATTTTAGAAAGACTAAACGGCATGAATGTTCAGCTTGTTGTTTTGGGAACAGGCGAATATCAGTATGAAAGCATGTTTAACTGGTATGCAGAAAACTACCCCGACAAATTCAGCGCAAACATTCGCTTTTCAAATGACCTTGCGCATAAGATTTATGCGGCAAGTGATGCATTTTTAATGCCCTCTTTATTTGAGCCATGCGGCTTAAGTCAGCTTATAAGCTTAAAATACGGATGTCTTCCCATTGTTCGTGAAACAGGAGGCCTTAAAGACACAATTACAGCTTTTAATGAATACACAGGCGAGGGAAACGGTTTTTCATTTGGAGCTTATAATGCAGAGGACTTATTTACAGTTGTAAATTATGCATACAATATATTTAAAGATAACAAAAGCGCATGGAAAAACATTGTAAGAAACGCTATGAAATCAGATTATTCGTGGGAAGTTTCTGCAAAAAAATATTTAAGTCTTTACAAAAACCTTTTAGGATTATAATTTAAAATTCGTATCGGTAAGAAGACAGTTTAGCTCACTGCTGTTTTCACGGTGCGGCAAAATATCTTATGTGAGCGGAAAGGCAAAACTATGTTAACAAAAAAGCAAAAGACTATTTTAGATAATGTAACCACTAAAATTATGCGTCAGTTCGGAAAGTCAATAGAGGATGCAACCGAAAATATGATTTACAAGGCTTGCGCTCTTACTGTCCGCGACGAGATTATGAAAAAATGGCAGTATTCTCACGCAAAAGTTAAAGAGATGAAAGCAAAAAAGCTTTATTATCTTTCAAGTGAGTTCTTGATGGGTCGTCTATGGGGCACAAATATGTTAAACCTCGCTCTTTCAGAGGACTATATGGCAGTTTTAAAGCACCTTGGTGTTGATATTAACTCAGTTGAAAACAAAGAAGCCGATGCAGGCTTAGGCAACGGCGGTCTTGGAAGACTTGCGGCTTGTTTTTTAGATTCACTTACAACATTAAATCTTCCCGCATACGGC